>JAUXXN010000022.1 GCA_030684755.1 Hydrogenophaga sp. | reverse complement strand
TCGTCCCAGCACTTGAGGTAGACATTGCCAGCCTTGTCCTTCATGGTGGTCTTCAGGCCCAACACGTTTTCGTAGTGTTTGACTGCTGTGTCCATGTCCATCACTTTCAGGCTCGCGTGCCCGATGCGCATCACACCCATGATTTGTCTCCTTCGATTTGGTTACTGCTGCTGTGGGGAAGGACTGGCAGTCGCAGACTCTGCCCGTCCTTTTGAAAACGGTTTGTTCAATTTCCCGGCCACCTCCAGGTGGACCGGTGTGGTGGGCGCCACGCGGCAGGCCAGGGTGTAGCCTTGGTCTTCTTCGTCCACGGTGACGTGGGCGCGGCTGATCGGCCCCAGCGACTTGATCTGGCCTTGCAGAATGCGCACCTTGCAGACGCCGCAGCCGCCGTTGACGCAGCCCACCGGTATGCCTTTGTGCCCCAGGCGCAACATGCCGGTGAGCAGGCTCTCGTTGCTGGCGCAGGGGTACTGTTCACCGGTTTGCGCAACGTGAACAGCCACTTTGGGTCGGGTGTCAAACAGGCTCATGTTTCAGACCTTGCGAAATAAGGGGCTGCGCGTGGCGTTGGTGTCGGCCGCCGAGAGGAACTTCTCGGTGTAGATGTCGCGCTCGAACAGGCGGCCTTGCATCAGCGTGCCAATGCAGGCTTCCACCATGGGCGGCGGTCCGCAGAGGTAGGCCTTGTGGCCCGCAAAGTTGCCGTTGAAGTGGGCCTTGGCCGCGTCGTGCACGAAGCCGCGTGCGCCGACCCAGTCCGAGCCTTCGGGCTCGTGGGACAGCACCGGCACATAGGTGAAGTTCGGGTGCTGGCTGACCAGCGCCAAAAACTGCCCGTGGTGGTACAGCTCCTCAAGGCTGCGTTGGCCATAGACCAGGGTGATCGGCAGCGTGCAGCCGTGTTCGAGCAAGTCCAGAATCATCGAGCGCGGGCTGGACAGACCCGAGCCACCGGCCATGAACACCATGGGCATTTGCGCGGACTGGCGCACAAAGAAACGGCCATAAGGCCCGCTCAGGCGCAACCGGTCACCGGTCTTGAGTTGCTCGTGCAGCCAGCCGGTGCCCGCGCCACCGGGCACGCGGCGCACATGCAGTTCGATCGTGTGGTCGCGCTGCACATCGGACGGCGCGTTGGCAATCGAGAAGGCGCGGCTTTCGCCCAGCCCTGGAATGTCCAATTGCACGTATTGCCCGGCCTGGAAGTGCAGGGGCTTGTCCAGCGCCAGGTGAAGTGCCTTGATGGTCGGCGTCAGGTCCTCGATGCGGGTGGCGGTGGCGGCGAAGTCCTTCACCGGAATGGTCTCGGCGTCGGGCTCGTCGTCGATGTCGGCCTCGATGGTGGTGTCGCTCTGCAGCGTGCAGCAGCAAGCCAGCGTCTTGCCTTCGTCGCGCTCAAAGTCCATCAGCGCAAACGGGTTGGCCGCGCCGTGGTCCACCTCGCCATCGCAGACCTGCACCTTGCAGCTGCCGCACAAGCCGTGGCCACAGGCGTGCGGCAGGTAGATGCCCTGGCGCAGTGCCGCGTCGAGCACGGTTTGCCCTTCTTCGACCTCAATGGTCGCGCCCAGGGGTTCAATCGTCAGTTGGTACATGGGATGCCGATAGGTTGGAGAGAAGGCATGTCGTCCAGGCCGCAGCGGAACCGGCTCCGCCGGGCCGCCAGCGGCGCCCCCTGGGGGGTGACGCCGAAGGCGGCGCGGGGGGAGTCAACTCCGGCTGCCCTTGATACCGGTCAGACCGGGCGTGCGAAAACGAATCGCATCCTTGTGTGTCAGTCCGTTGTCGGCCAGCGACTTGGCCGGGTCGGGCACCCAGGGCTGGCCGTTCTTCTTCCATTCGGCCTGGTTCCAGTCGATCTTGGCGAAGTCGGGGTGGTAGCCGTAGATGCCGGGTAACACGGCGGCAGACAACGCGCCGAACGGGGTGTCGGGCGGCAGTGGAAGGCAGAAGGGGGCGCAGAACATCAGGTGGTCTTCCCAGCCGATGTAGAGCAGGGGTGCCGGAAAGTTCTCGCGCACGTCCTTCATCGGGAAGTCGTACGTACCAATCGCTGTCACGCTCATTTCGCTTCTCCCTTCACCGTCTCGCCGCGCCAAGCGGCAAAGTTTTTCTGGTCTTCTGAACCTTCAAAATCGAAGTTGTCCCGGCCTACGTTCATTTCGTAGTAGTCCAGTACGGCCAACAACGGGTCAAAACCTTCTTTCGTTGGATCGGTTCCGGGTTTGAAGCAGTTGCCCTGGTAAATCTGGTGCACCGGTAACCAGCTCTGCACGTACTTCTCGGGTTCGTGGTCGAAGATGCTTTTGCAGTGGTCTGAGCAGAAGTGGTACTTGTTGCCGAAGTA
>JAUXXN010000020.1 GCA_030684755.1 Hydrogenophaga sp. | reverse complement strand
ATGCACACGGCCCGAGTGGCACATGCCACCGGACTGCTGGCTGGGAAGGCCTATCGGTCAGGTCGCGGTGCCGTAGCGTTTTTCAATGTAGTTTTCAACCAACTGCTGGAACTCGTGGGCGATGCGGTCACCGCGCAGCGTCAGGGCTTTTTCGCCGTCAATGTAGACCGGCGCAGCGGGTGCCTCGCCCGTGCCGGGCAGGCTGATGCCGATGTCGGCATGCTTGCTCTCACCGGGTCCGTTGACGATGCAGCCCATGACCGCAAGCTTGAGGTTTTCCACGCCGGGGTAGCGTGCGCGCCACACCGGCATGGAGCTGCGCAGAAAGTCGTCGATCTGTTTGGCCAGCTCTTGAAACGTGGTGCTGGTGGTGCGACCGCAGCCGGGGCAAGCGGTCACGCTGGGCACAAAGGCGCGCATGCCCAGGGCCTGCAAAATCTCCAGCGCCACCACCACCTCTTGGGTGCGCGACTCGCCCGGCTGCGGCGTGAGCGAGACCCGGATGGTGTCGCCAATGCCTTGCTGCAACAGCACCGACAAAGCGGCGGTCGAAGCCACCGCGCCCTTGGTGCCCATGCCGGCTTCGGTCAGCCCCAAGTGCAACACATAGTCGCAGCGCTTGGCCAGTTCTTGGTACACCGCAATCAGGTCTTGCACGCTGCTGACCTTGCACGACAACGTGATGTTGTTGCCGTTCAGGCCAATGGCTTCGGCTTTTTTGGCCGAATCCAGCGCCGAGGTGATGAGCGCCTCGTACATCACTTGGCGCGCGTCCCACGGCTGGTGGCGTTGGGCGTTTTGGTCCATCAGGCGGGCGAGCAGATCTTGGTCCAGGCTGCCCCAGTTCACGCCGATGCGAATGGCTTTGTTGTACCGGGCGGCGATTTCTACCATCTGGCCAAACTGGCGATCGCCTTTGTCGCCCCGACCCACGTTGCCGGGGTTGCTGCGGTATTTGGACAGCGCCTCGGCGCAGGCCGGATGGTCGCTCAGCAAACGGTGGCCGTTGTAGTGAAAGTCGCCAATCAGCGGCACGTCAATGCCCATGCGGTCGAGTTGCTCGCGGATGTAGGGCACGGCCTTGGCGGCTTCGTCGTTGTTGACGGTGATGCGCACCAGCTCCGAGCCCGCCAGCGCCAGCTCTTTGACCTGAATGGCGGTGCCGATGGCGTCGGCGGTGTCGGTGTTGGTCATGGACTGCACGCGCACCGGAGCGCCGCCGCCCACCGTCACATGCCGCGCACCCCAGGACACAACGCCGGGGCGTGTGTTGCGTTGCAGCACACGGCTCAGAGGGATCGGCTTCATTTCGGCAACTGCCAGTTCGGAAGCCAAAGCCGCGTAGGCGCGTTTGTCGCTGTCCATGTTCACTTCACCTCAAAGCGTGCCACACCATTGCGTGCGAAAGGCTTGGCATCGAAAGTACGCCCCCGGACCTGCACTTCGGCATTGTCCACCCGTCCAACCACCACAGAGTACGGCGGTGCAGCCGAGAAATCGACCACGTCGCCGTCTTTGAGCATGCGCTGAATCACGACAACGCCTGTGCCATTGGTCACCTCGATCCAAGACTCACCGGTGGCGCGAATGGCGAGCACCTTGTCGGTCTCCACAGCAACAGCAGCCACTGGGGTGGTCTGCGTGGCAAGTGGTACCGCTGCTGTGGCCAGTTCAGCAGGCAAGACCACCCCGGAGTTGGTTAAGCCGACTGTTGCAGCAGGTTGCACCAGCGCTGAAGCGGGCGCTGTGGAACCCTCCGCAGGCGCTGAAGGAACAGGATCTGCAGGTTCCTTGGGTAAGTTGCCGCCAACGGGCGTGTTGACCAACGGCTCGGCAGACGGCGTCATGTCTGGCAAAAACACCAGCACGAGCGCGCCCACCATGAGCACCAAAGCCACCAGTAACGCTGGGCGCGACAGCCAACCGACCGAATGGACTGGCGTAACTCCAGAAGCTGGCTTGAAAGGGGTATTGATCGCCATCCGCGCATCGCCCAGTTGAGGTGTGACACCAGCTGGGATCTGCTGAAGAATGGAGACAGGGTCCACTTTGAGCTGCCTGCACGCACTGGCGGCCAAGCCACGCGCGAACACCATATCAGGCAGCTCGTCGTAGCGCCCGGCTTCCAGCGCTTCCAGCTTCTTGGTGGGGACTTTCAGTGCTGCGGCCAAAGCAGCGATGTGCAGACCTGCGGCCTCCCGTGCCTGCGTCAGCAGGACTGGGCGGGATACAGTGCCTTCGGTTGCCACGGCTGTTGTGGCCTCTTGTGCCGACCGATCACTCATCGAATGCCCCACGCTGGTAAAGAGTCCATTCACGCGACTGTGGGTAGCGGCGACTCAATTGCTGTGCCAGTTGTTGCAGGGCTTCGGTGTTCCCAAGTCGGCGCTCAACTTTGATGCCCAGCCACAATGTTTCGCTGTTGGCCAGCTCGGAGTTGTTCAAACGACGGATGTAAAACTGGGCGCGCGAATCGTCGCCCCGGCGGAACAACAGCGAAGCCAAGTTGTAACCTGTGATGGGGTTGCCTGCGTCCAATTCGTACGAACGCGCAAAACTGCCCTCGGCTTCTGGATACTGACCCATGCGGGTCTGGCAAATGCCCTTGGCCATGTACGTCTTGGCTTGGCCACCGTAAATCGGGCTGGCCAATGCGCGGTTGAACAAATCAACCGCCTGCACGTGGCGGTTGAGCTGGCAAGAAAACCAGCCGTAGTTGTGCAGCGCATCGGGGTCGCGCGGATTGATCTGCAGCGCACGCTTGAAGCTGTCTTCTGCAAGGTTGTTGTTGTTCATGCGCATGTACACCAGCCCGCGCAGGACATAGGCTGGCCCGTAGGTCGGATCAGCGGCGAGCGACTGCTTGATTTCATCCAAGGCAACTGTGGTCTGGCCCTGCTCAAAATAGCCCGACGCTAACTCTAGGCGCAGACGCGCACGCTTGCGGGAGTCCGGCTCGTCGGACTCGGTCACGGGCTCGGCGGTGCTTGATGTGGCGCCAGCGCCAGCCGCGCAGCCAGTGAGCGACAGTTGCACCAGTGCCAAGAGCACCAGCACCAACAACCAAACCAAGGCACGGCGCAAACCCCTGTTCAACCCGCTGTCGATTGGCAGCGGTAACCCCTGGCGAAGCACTTGTGTCATGTCTGTCTTTCTCGTGCGGAAGGA
>JAUXXN010000019.1 GCA_030684755.1 Hydrogenophaga sp. | reverse complement strand
GCAACTTCTCGGTGGGCGCGGGTGTGGTGTGGACACCTTGGCGCAGCGGGAGTAAGGCTACAGACTGAAACGTGGTTGTAATCGGGTTGGCTCAAATCGTGTTCTAAGCCAACCCCAAGCCGCTGTTGAGGCGTGATGTTTCACAGCCATAGGGCGCGCTCTCTAAACGCACAGCCCCTCTATTTGTCAGTTTCGAGTCAGCTTACGGGATAATGCTGCACTGCAACATGAACACATCCCCAGCACCCATCCAGCTCGGACTCGAGGACCTCCTCGGTGAGTTGCAATACGCCCGTCGAAATGACGATCTGGGCCGATTGGCCTTACTCGCCTACTGCGAGGTGCGGCGCTGGGCACGGGTAGCTGGCGAAGATGCGCTGGCGGAACAAGCCACGGTCTTGGTCACACACAGCCCCCAGGTCAGCCGCGAAGCTTTCTTGAACCAAGTAGATGGACTGATTGTGGAGCTAGAAGAAGCCTATGGCCGTGTGACGAACACCTGCGCCTGCGCGCGCAACTGACCCTTTAACCTGTGGCGCCTGCCAGTTGGCGCACAGACCGAAGCCTGCAAACACGGCACACTCGGTGCCATGAGTCCTCCCAAACCCAACGAACGCCGTCAAGGCACCACACCCACGTCGCTCAGCGGCCTGTTGCCTTTTATGCGGCCTTACCGGCTGCAAATGGCGCTGGCGGTGCTGTTCTTGGTGGGGGCGGCGGCGGCTACGCTGCTGTTTCCGGTGGCGCTGCGCCATTTGATTGACGGCGGCCTGGTGTCCAACGACCGCAGCGCGCAAACCATGGCATTGCGCGGCCATTTTGTGGAGTTGTTTGGCGTGGCGGTGGCGCTGGGCATTTTTTCGGCGGCGCGGTTTTATTTGGTGAGTTGGCTGGGAGAGCGCGTGACCGCTGATTTGCGCAACGCGGTTTACAGCCATGTGTTGCGCCAGAGCCCGCAGTTTTTTGAAACCACCCAAACCGGCGAGGTGCTGAGCCGCCTGACCACCGACACCACGTTGGTGCAAACGGTGGTGGGTTCGTCGCTGTCCATGGGGCTGCGCAATGCCTTCATGGGCGCGGGCGCGCTGATCATGCTGGTGTGGACCAACCCCTATGTGATGTTGCAGGTGTCGCTGATTTTGCTGTTGGTGGTGCTGCCCAGCATGTGGTTTGGGCGGCGGGTGCGCAAGCTCTCGCGCGCCAGCCAAGACCGCGTAGCCGACTCCAGCGCCATTGCCGCCGAGGTGTTGAACGCCATTCCCATCGTGCAGAGCTACACCGCCGAGAACCGCGAGGCACAGCGCTTTGCCACGGCCACCGAATTCGCTTTCAGCACCGCTGTGCGCCGCAGCCGCGCACGTTCGGGTTTGGTGGCGTTCATCATCATCAGCACGGCAGCGCTGCTGTTGTGGGGCCTGTACCAAGGCACACAGGCGGTGATGGCGGGCGAAATCACCGCTGGGCATTTGGGCCAAACGGTGGTGTACATCGTCATCTTGGCCGGTGCGGTGGCGGTGCTGGGCGAGGTCTATGGCGATCTGTTGCGCGCCGCCGGGGCCAGCGAACGGCTGATGGAACTGTTGGCGAGCGAGTCGCCGGTGCAGTCGCCGCCGCAGCCTTTGCACAGCCCGTTGCCAGCCGGTGGCAGTGCGCTGGAGTTTCACAGGGTGGGATTCAACTACCCTTCACGTCCGCAGCAGGCGGCACTGACCGACTTCAGTTTGCAAGTGCAGCCAGGGCAAACGGTGGCGCTGGTGGGCGCCAGCGGCGCAGGCAAAAGCACGGTGTTTGGGCTGGTGTTGCGTTTTTACGATCCACAACACGGCCATATTGCGCTGGACGGTGTGCCGATTGACCAGTTGAGTTTGCAGGCACTGCGCGAGCGGGTGGGCATCGTGCCGCAAGACCCGGTGATTTTTTCGACCAGCGCGCGCGAGAACATCCGCTACGGCAAGCCCAGTGCCACCGACGCCGAGGTGCATGCCGCCGCCGTGGCGGCGTTTGCCGACGAGTTCATTGCCCAACTGCCCGAGGGCTACGATACGTTTCTGGGCGAACGCGGCGTGCGCCTCTCGGGCGGACAGCGCCAGCGCGTTGCCATTGCCCGCGCTTTGCTAAAAAACCCGCCACTGTTATTGCTGGACGAGGCCACCAGCGCGTTGGACGCGCAGAGCGAGCGCATGGTGCAGGCGGCGCTGGAGTCGGCCATGCGCAACCGAACCACTTTGGTGATTGCGCACCGCTTGGCCACAGTGCAAAAGGCCGACCACATTGTCGTGCTGGAGCACGGTCTCGTGGTGGAACAGGGCACCCACACCGGACTGGTGGCGCGCGGCGGCGTTTACGCCGGACTGGCGGCCCTGCAGTTCAACGCCTGAACTCAGTCCCATCCGGGTTATGCATTCCATGCATAGATACAAGAAAACTCGGCCTTGGACAGGCTCGCAGCGGCTTCGTACAGTGGCGAGCGCTGGCCCTCACAAGAATGGCCCGCACAATCCAAAAGGAACCTCCGCAACATGTCACAAGCTCCGCACCCCGCAGGCACCGCAGCCAACAGCCCGGCCGCCTTCACCAACGCCCTGCCCTCGTACCTGGACCCGCAAAACCTCGGCCCCTGGGGCATTTACCTGCAGCAGGTGGACCGGGTCACGCCCTACCTGGGCAGCCTGGCCCGCTGGGTTGACACGCTCAAGCGGCCCAAGCGCACGCTCATCGTGGACGTGCCGATCCACCTGGACGACGGCTCGGTGGCCCACTTTGAAGGCTACCGCGTGCAGCACAACACCAGCCGCGGCCCGGGCAAGGGCGGCGTGCGCTTTCACCAGAACGTGACGCTGTCAGAGGTGATGGCGCTGTCGGCCTGGATGTCCATCAAGAACGCCGCCGTGAACGTGCCATACGGCGGTGCCAAAGGCGGCATCCGTGTAGACCCGCGCCAGCTCACCATCGGCGAGCTGGAGCGCGTAACGCGCCGCTACACCAGCGAAATCGGCATCATTATTGGCCCGACCAAAGACATTCCTGCGCCCGATGTGAACACCAACGAGCAAATCATGGCCTGGATGATGGACACCTATTCCATGAACGAAGGGTCCACCGCCACCGGCGTGGTCACCGGCAAGCCGGTGGACTTGGGGGGATCGCTGGGTCGGCGCGAAGCAACCGGGCGTGGCGTATTCACGGTGGGCGTGGAAGCAGCCAAACACACCGGCATGGACATCAGCACCGCGCGCGTGGCGGTGCAGGGCTTTGGCAACGTGGGCGGTGTGGCGGGCAAGCTGTTTGCCGAAGCCGGAGCCAAAATAGTGGCCGTGCAAGACCACGGGGGTACCATTTACCGCGAGGCGGGACTGGACGTACCCGGTTTGCTGGCGCATGTGGCGCACACCGGTTCGGTGGCCGGTTTCGAGCAAGCCGAGGCGTTGGCCGACGATGCGTTTTGGAGCGTGCCCTGCGACATTCTGATTCCAGCCGCGCTGGAGCAGCAGATCACCGAAGCCAACGCTGGCCGCATCCAGGCCAAAATGGTGATTGAGGGCGCCAACGGCCCGACCACCCCACAAGCAGACGACATCTTGCACGACCGAGGCGTTCTGGTGGTGCCCGATGTGATTGCCAACGCGGGCGGCGTGACGGTGAGTTATTTTGAATGGGTGCAAGACTTTTCCAGCTTTTTCTGGAGCGAAGACGAAATCAACGCCCGCTTGGTCAAAATCATGCAAGACGCCTTTGCCGCTGTGTGGCAGGTGGCCGACGCCAACAAGGTGAGCCTACGAACCGCCACCTTCATCGTGGCCTGCAAGCGCATCTTGCATGCGCGCGATCTGCGCGGGCTCTATCCTTGATCAGGCTGCTCACGCCATCACAAGCAACATGCACCGAGGTATAGGGGTCCTTGCGTGTCGCTGCCAGCGCGCGGCACCTCCATCGTCTGTTCTTGTTCCAAGGCATTGAGCAGGCCGTGCATCCGTTCAGCAGACAGCGTAGCTGGGCTTTGTATGCAACTCGTGGACCAACAAACCTTGTTGACTAGCTACCTTTTGCCTTGTATCCAGCTCATTCTTGGACAAGTTATAAGGAATTGCGCGCCACGTCATCAAGGGGCAAGGGAGACGCATTAATCTGGATTTCTTATCCAAAAATGCGCATCCCCGCCACAGGTTGGCCCTGTTGGACAATTTCCACTCCGGCACTCATGTTGAATCCCCGCCAAAACCGCATCACATCTTTGCGTGAACAGGCACAGTTGGCTATGTCGCGCATGGGTCCATCTGTCTCAAAGCAGGCATTTGAGTCCATGGAGTTGCCACGCCTCCTTGAAGAGTTGCGCATCTACCACGAAGAGCTCGAAATCCAGAACGAGGAACTCTCGATCGCTCACACCAAGTCGGACGCGGCCCGCGCGCGATACCAACTGCTGTTCAATCTGATGCCCATTCCCACGCTTTTGCTGGAAGGTTTTGGTGTGATCGTGGAGGACAACGACGCTTCTCAGGACTGGCTGGGCCCACCCAGGCGCTACCAACATCACGATCTGCGGCTGAACCAAGCCCTCTCCCGCGAAGACCGCCCACGTCTGAACCGCATGCTCTCTTTGCTGGAGCCCATGGGCAAAGGGGCGCTGAGCAACCTCGCGCTCACTGGTTTTGACCAAAGCGAACGCCGGGTGGACCTGCACGCCGCTCGACTGCCCCAGGACTTCCACCAAGAATCGCGCTTTCTGATCGTGCTGTTGGACCGCACTTTAGAAAAAGCCCGTCTGTCGGAGCACGGCGTCTTCAACGCGCTGCTGGACAGCAGTGAAGACGTGACTTTCGCTACCGACCCCTATGGTCGGCTCATGTTGGCCAATCAGACGTTCCTGAGTCGTCTCGGTGTAGCCCGCGAAAGGGCACTGGGCCGCAAGCTGGCCGAATTGCTGCCACCTTCCGCCTCCGGGCTGTACGTCACCCAGGGAGAAGAGCGGCCGTCACAGTACCCAGACAGCAGCTTTGAAAACGTGTTGTGGCCCGGCGAAACCTTGCCGACGCACATGGCTGTGCGCCGCTTTCCAATTCGAAACCGCCGCAACGAAATCATTGGCCATGCAACCACCTGCCGCGACACCGCACAGGAACAATCCAACACGGGGGTTGAAGATCTGGCATACGAGGCACTCATGGCCATGCCGCTGGCGGTGGCCATCTGCAACGAACAAGGCCTTCTGGAAGCCGTGAATACAGCCTTCGAAAGTCAGACGGGCTTCTCCACAGCGGC
>JAUXXN010000009.1 GCA_030684755.1 Hydrogenophaga sp. | reverse complement strand
GCCGGGTCCGCAAACAGGAGCATGTGCCACCCGAAGTGTTCGAGTGGCCGGGTTTTAACCAGATAGTTTTCGCCATCCAGCACTTGCAAGGCGTGAGCGCCACCCACGGTGGGCTGGTCTCGTGGACTCAACGACTGGTTGGCCATGTCTCCATATTGCCGCGTTTGCCGGAATTCGGCCAACACAGACGCTGACAACGGGTACAGGCTGCGGTAGCGCCAGTCGTTGTTGGCAGACAGAAACATCACCCCGGCACCATCCGCCAAAGCCAGTGACAAACCCGCTTCTCGCCAGCGCTCTTCAAACGGAGTCAAGTCCACCTTGACCGCGACCACACCCTCAACGCGGCCGTTTTGCAGCAGGGGTGCTGCGATGAAGAAGCCCGGCTCACCCGTGGTCACCCCGACGCCGTAGAACTGCCCTGTCTTACCCTCCAAAGCCTGATAAAAGTAGGGGCGAAATCGGTAATTGCGACCAACGAAGCTTGCTGACGTGGCCCAGTTGCTTGCCGCTAGGGTGTTGCCACCCGTGTCCAAGATGTAGACCGCAGCCACGCCCGTGCGCTGTTGCGCAAACTCCAGATAGCGGTTCGCCTCTAGGATGCGTGTGGGGTCTTGCGGCTGACTCAATGCCTCGGCCAGCGCCCTCTCAGCGCCAACCAAGTAAGGAAGGTGTTCGAACTTTTCGACCGAACTCAGCAGTTCACGCGCTTGCAGTTGCATCTGTGCCTGCCCCATGCGCTCAGCTTCCAGCAGTGCTGCACGGTAAAACACCGTGTAAGTGAGCCAAACGGTCAGGGCCAGCACACCACCAGCCCAAGCAAACCAGACCAGGGGGCTTTCCCATTGGGAACGGAGCTTCATGGCATAACGCAAAAAAATGGCCCCAGGCGAGCGCTGGAGCCATCGAACGGGCAACGCCGACAGCAGCGTTGCATGGGCGTTACTTGATCAGTCCCACTTCTTTGTAATAACGCTCAGCGCCTGGATGCAGCGGCACGGGCATGCCCTTGATGGCGTTTTCGCGCTTGATGCTCTTGGCCGCGTTGTGCGCTGCGTACAAGGTATCGATGTTGTCGTACATCGCCTTGGCCATGCGGTAGGCCAAATCATCCGACACGCCGCTGTGCGTGATCAGGAAGTTGGGAATGGCCGCAGTGGGAATGGCTTCGGTCTGGCCAGTGTAGGTGTTGGCCGGAATCACCGACACCTGGTAGGCCGCGTCGCCCACCTTGGCTACCACGTCAGCGGGCACCGGAATCACCACAATCTTCACAGCCGTGGCCAGATCGCGGATGGAAGCCACGCCC
>JAUXXN010000006.1 GCA_030684755.1 Hydrogenophaga sp. | reverse complement strand
GGTGATGTCGCGGTTGGTGGTGCGGGGCCGAAAACTCTCGGGCGCTGTCCACACGCGGCGCAGCAGGTCGCGCTTTTCCAACTTGTCCAGTTCGTGCAGGGCAATGTCGTGCCGCTCGCTGGGGTGGCCGTTGAACTGGGTGTGGATGCGGATTTTCAGGCGGTCGCACACCACCAGCAGCGGCGGGTTTTCCAGTGCCAAGCTGTAGCCTTGGAGCTGGCGCAGGGCGTCGTCGAGGTTGCGCCCGGGGGCTTTGTTTTCCCAGGCAAAGGCGCCACGTTTGTACACATCGGCGTAACCACTGGACTGGCCGGCGATGCGCCCGCCCTGCTCGAAGAGGTAGCCCGGCTCGCTCCCGGGCCGGGGCACGTCCAGCACATCGCACAACTCCATGAAATGGCTTTGCGCGCCCTGCTCTTCATTGAGTGAATACGACGGCCCCCCCGGGCCCCATTTGGCGATGAATGCGTGCGGTGTCATGGCGGTGCCCTTGTTGTGCTGCGGGCATGTTAGCAAAGGGGCATTGGCCAGCGCTGCCGGAAAAGGGGGCCGTGAGGGGCTGCACCGCTACAGCAGTGACAGCGGTTTCACAAGGTTCCCGCACCGATCCACCGGTGCAATGCTGGGCGTTCAGCCAATCCGCTGTGAACGCGCCCAACGCACGATGTCGGCCGCGCCCATGGCACCGGCTTGGCGCGCCACCTCGCGCCCGCCGACAAACAACGCCAGCGTGGGAATGCTGCGAATGTTCAGGCGCGCGCCCAGGTTTTGCTCGGCTTCGGTGTCCACCTTGGCCAGGCGCATCTGCGGCTCCAGTTGCTGGGCAGCTTGCTCAAACGCGGGCGCCATCATGCGGCAGGGGCCGCACCACGATGCCCAGAAATCGACCAGTACCGGCACCTGCGAGCGGGCAATGTGCTTGTCAAACGCGGCTTCATCCAGCGCCACCGGATGCCCGGTGAACAGCGGCCGGTGGCATTTTCCGCAGTCGGGCGCCTGGCCCAGGCTGGCGCTGGCCACGCGGTTGGTGGTGTGGCAGTGGGGACAAACGATGTGCAGGGATTCGGTGGACATGGTGGCTCCTTGGGCGTGTGAGTGCCTGCAATTGGCGGCCAGTGCTGAAAATTCAAGACACCCCGGCGGGTATGCAGACGCCTAGACGAACTGTGCGATCAGGCTGGCGCCCCAGCTCAGCAGCAAGGTGGTGGTGAAGGGCAAAAACCAGTCGCGCCCCAGGAACCGGAAGCGGACATCTCCCGGCAACTTGCCCAAGCCTAGCTTTTGCAGAAACGGCGTGAACCAGCTGATGAGCAGCAGCAGCAGGAAAATGACGATCATCCAGCGGATCATGGGCGGCCTGTTGAAAAACGGGGTCTGGCGGTCATGGCGGTCACAGCCGGTGGGTGCGGTCGCCGTGGGCAAAGCCCAGCGGTTCCCAGCCCGTGGCACTGGCGGCAGGCGCCAGCGCGAGCACCTTGAACAACTCACCCATTTCGTGCTCGTTCACCAGCTTTTGCATCATGGCGTTGTCACGCACGTTGGCGTTTTGCGCCAGCTCAAGCAACCCGCAGTTGAACAAAAACCGGGCCTGGCTGGTGTAGCCCAGCACCTGCATGCCAGCGTCCTGCGCGGCCAGCGCCACACCGGTGAAGTTCACATGGGCGGTGATGTCTTTGAGGCCCGGGTCGGTGAGCGGGTGGTGGTCGGTGCGGTGGCCACGGTGGCAGATCAGCGTGCCCATGTGGCGTTGCGGGTGGTAGTACTCGGCCTCGGGGAACCCGTAGTCGAGCAAGAAGGCCGCCCCGCGCTGCAACCGGTCGGCCAGGGTTTTGACGAAGGCCTCGGCCTGGGGGTGGATTTCGGTCAGGTAATCGTGCTCGCCCTCCACCTCAACCGGTGGGCGCAGCGCGGTGGACCGGTCCGACCAAGCCAGTTCGCCAGCGGCGTCCAGCGCCACACCACGCTCAAACCAGGCACCGCCCACCCGCGCCAGCAGTTGCACCGGCATCGCGTCCAGCACCTCGTTGCCCAGCACCACGCCCTCAAAATGCTCAGGCAAGGCGTCAGCCCACTGCACCACACCCGCGTAGGCCGCTAGGGTGGCCTGCTGGCGCTCGCGCAGGCTGCCCGAGAGGTCAACGATGGTGTAGCGCCTGGGCATGTGACCTTGGGCGGCCAGCGCGTCCAGCACCTGCAAGGCCAGCGCGCCGGTGCCGGCGCCAAATTCCCACACCTCGTCGGTGTCGGTGGCGCTCAAGGCCTGGGCCACCTGGGCCGCCAGCGTCTGGCCAAACAGGGGAGTGAGCTCGGGCGCGGTCACGAAATCGCTGCCCTGCCCGTCCACACCCGTAGGCAAGTGGCCAAATTTGGGCGTCTGGTTGGCGTAATAGCCCAAGCCGGGCTCGTACAACGCCATGGCCATGAAACGGTCAAACGGCAACCAGCCACCAGCCTGTGCCATGGCCTCTCGCACCCGCTGTAGCAAGGCGATCGTTAAACTAGAAGGTTCTGTCATCAAGGGGGTGCTCACCCTCAGATTGTCGCCCAATGTCCCTCGTCTCTCCCTCTGCCGAACCCACAGCGCCCGCGCACCGCACCGTGCTGGTCACTGGCGCGGGCAAACGCCTGGGCCGCGAAATTGCCCTGAAACTGGCCCGCGCTGGCTGGAACGTGGCGGTGCACCACCGCCATTCGGTGGCCGACGCTCAGCAAACCGCTGCCGACTGCGACGCGCTGACCGGTCGTGCGGGCAGCGCCCACCCGTTCTTCGCCGACCTGGGCGAGGAAGCCAGCGTGCGCGCCCTGCTACCGGCTGTGGTGACGCATTTTGGTGCGGTGGATGCGGTGGTCAACAGCGCGTCCACGTTTGAGCACGACAGCGCCGAGAGCTTCGGCTTTGCGGCCATGGAAACGCACCTGCGGGCCAACACCGGCGCCGCCGTGCTGCTGGCGCAGGCGCTGCACGCACACCTGCTGGCCCGAGGTGACGCAGGCCAGGGCGACGCCGCCGTGGTCAACCTGCTGGACCAGAAGCTCTGGAACATGAACCCCGACT
>JAUXXN010000003.1 GCA_030684755.1 Hydrogenophaga sp. | reverse complement strand
CCGGCAATGTCCAGGTGCGCCCATGGCAAGTCGGCGGTGAATTTTTGCAAAAACTTGGCGGCGGTGATGGCGCCACCAGCACGCCCGCCCACGTTGCCCATGTCGGCAAAGTTGGACTTGAGGCCCTCGGCGTACTCGTCATCCAATGGCAGGCGCCAGCACGGGTCCAGCGCGCGTTCGCCCGCCTGTTGCAACGCGGTGGCGATGTCGTCGTTGGCTGAAAACAGGCCCGAGCGCACGGCGCCCAGCGCAATCACACATGCCCCGGTCAGGGTGGCAATGTCCACCACGCTGCGCGGCTTGAAGCGGGCTGCGTAAGTCAGCGCGTCGCACAAAATCAACCGGCCTTCGGCGTCGGTGTTCAAAATTTCAATGGTCTGCCCGCTCATGCTGGTCACCACATCGCCGGGTTTCACGGCTTGGCCGTCGGGCATGTTTTCGCAGCTGGGAATGAGGCCCACCACGTTGATGGCGGGTTGCAGTTCGGCCAGCGCGGCAAAGGTGCCGAGCACGCTGGCCGCGCCGCCCATGTCGTATTTCATCTCGTCCATTTCAGCGGCGGGCTTGATGGAGATGCCACCCGTGTCGAACGTGATGCCCTTGCCCACCAGCACCACTGGCGCACTGGACTTGGCCGCACCGGTGTAGTGCATGACGATGAAGCGCAGAGGCTCCACCGAACCACGCGCCACCGACATAAAGGCGCCCATGCCCAAGGCAGCCACGTCTTTAGGTCCCAAGACCTCGGTTTTGATGCCCGGCTTGCGCCCGAGCTTGCGGGCAGCGTCGGCGAGCATGCTGGGGGTGGCGTGGTTGGCGGGCCGGTTGGCCCATTCTTTGGCGAACTCGACGCCAGTGACCATGGCTTTGCCCGCATCGAAAGCGGCTTGAACCACAGAAGCATCGGTCACGGCCACCACCACCGACTTCATGGCGCGCGCTTTGGCCGACGGCTTGGTGGTGGTATAGGTGTAGCTGGCGTCGGCACAGGCTTGCACCGCCATGCGAACCGCGTCGTTGTTGTCATCCAGCAGGCTCAACACCAGACCCAACGTCTGGATATTGGGTTGCTTCAGAGATGCCACACCCGCAGCGACCGCCTTGCGCACAGCAGCGGCAGAGCCATTGCCCGCACGCACCAACACCACACGGGTCGCTTGAATGCCTGGCACCCGGTAGCAAGCCAGTGTTTTGCCAAGACCGGCTTCCAGATCGCCTTTGGCGGCAGCCTCGGACGCGAGGATGGACAAGGCACCGGCCAGGGGTGTGGTGGACAGGGCGTCAGGCACCAGCACCAAAAGAGCATCTACCGCCAGTGCGGCGGCTTGTTCGGGCGAAAGGGATTTGAGTTCGAAGTCCATAATTGCGTTGTCCTTTTCTCATTCAATGTTATTCCATTCTTCCATACGCACAGAGCTGTCACGCAGCTTCGGAGCCACACTGGTGGTGCTGTTCACCATCGTGCTGACCATGCTGCTGATTCGCACGCTGGGCCTGGCTTCGCGTGGCAGCGTGAACCCCGAAGAAATCATGTTGGTGCTGGGCTACACGGTGCTCGGGCGCATGCCCACCATCCTGACGCTGGCCCTTTTTATTGCCATCGTGTCCACGCTCTCGCGCATGTACCGCGACAGTGAAATGATCATCTGGTTTGCCAGCGGGCGCTCGCTGGGGGGTTTCATGGGCCCGGTGATGCGGTTTTCCTGGCCCATCCTGCTGGTGATCTCGCTGATGGTATTTTTTGTCTGGCCTTGGGCCAACCAGCAAACCGAAGATTTGCGCAACCGCTTTCAGCGGCGCGGCGACCTGGAACGCATTGCACCCGGCCAGTTTCAAGAGTCGTCCAGCGGACGCCGTGTGTTCTTCATTGACAAAGACACCGCCGACGGCACCGAAGGCCGCAACATCTTCATTTCCAGCAGGGACGAAGATGGCCGAGAAACTATCACCTCGGCTCGGTCTGGACGCATTGAGTGGATCAACGACCAGCAGATGTTGATGCTGAACAACGGGCAACGGTTGGAGATTGCCGCAGACCAGAGCAGCTTGCGTGTGAGCGAGTTTGAGGAATACGGCACCCAGGTGGGCGAGAGCGCTGCCGTGATCGGTGGCGCGCAAGGCTTGAAAGCCCGACCCAGCTGGGAACTGATACGCGATCCCAGCCAAGCCAACCTGGGCGAACTGGGCTGGCGTGTCGGCATGGCATTCACAGCATTCAACTTTGTGCTCATCGCACTCGCCACCACCGCAGGCAACCCGCGTGCTGGGCGCGGGGGCAACCTGTTCTTCACTTTGTTTGCCTTTGTGTTTTATTACAACTTGCTCAACCTGGGCCAAAGCTGGGTGTCCAAAGGGTTTGTGGGCCTGGGAACTTTCATGGTCATGCTGCATGGTTTGGTGCTGGTGCTGACGCTTCTGTGGCTGGCCAAACGCCACAACAACCTGTCCTTGCTGGGATGGCTGCACGCTTGGCGAACGAAAGCCAAGGCGCAGGAGTTGGCGCCATGAAAACCATTCGCCGCCTGATCTACGGGGAAATTTTCGTCGCCGTGGGCTTTGTCCTGTTGGCATTTTTGTCGCTGTTTTTCTTTTTCGACTTTGTGGACGAATTGCCCGCCTTGGGCCGGGTTTCACCGCTGGACGAAACCCAGGTGTACGAGATTCGCCATGCACTGCTGTACGTGCTGCTGCTGATGCCCAGCCGGGTTTACGAGCTGATGCCGATTGCGGTGCTGATTGGCTCGGTGTTTGTGCTGGCTCGGCTGGCACAGGGGTCCGAATACACCATTTTGCGCACCAGCGGCTTGGGGCCTTGGCGTGCGCTGAGCACCTTGCTCGGGCTGGGCGTTGTTTTTGTGGCTCTGACCTTTGCCATTGGCGACTACGTGGCGCCCTTGGCCGACAAAACCGCGCAACTACTGAAAGCCAAGTACCAAGGTCGCATCAGCCTCGGGCAAACCGGGGCTTGGCTGAAAGAGCGGCAGACTTACAGCAATTTTTCCGTCAACGTGGGCTCCTTGTCGCCCAACGGCGAATTGGGTCAGGTGCGGATTTTCGAATTCGACAACCAAGGCTTTCTGGTGTCCACCGTGCAAGCCCAAACGGGGCAAATCGAAACCGATGACTCCTGGACCTTGACGCAAGTGGAGCGGCGCGAATTTGACACCGCAGGGCTGGCTTCAGCACGCATCACCCGCACCGTGCTGGACACCTTTCGATGGCCCAGCAGTATCAGCACCGAAATGGTCTCAGTGGCCCTGCTCAAGCCCGATCGCATGCGCACAGCCGATCTTTTCGCCTACGTTCGCCACCTAGAAGCCAACGGGCAGACGGCCCAGCGCTACGAAATCGAGTTCTGGCGCAAGGTGTTTTACCCACTGAGCTGTTTGGTGATGGTGGTGCTTGCTCTGCCCTTCGCCTACCTGCATTTCCGCTCCGGTGGTATCACAGGCTATGTGTTTGGTGGCGTGCTGATCGGCATCAGCTTTTTCTTGCTCAACAACGTTATCGGCTTCATCGGCAACCTCAACCAATGGCAACCTTGGCTGGCTGCGGCGTCGCCTTCACTCATTTATTCGGTTTTTTCACTCGGCGCCTTCGGGTGGCTGGTGCTTCGACGATAGGTTCAACATGCTTGGTGTGATTGTTTTTGCCCACGGTTCGCGCGACCCGCTGTGGAGATTGCCCGTGGAGTCGGTGGCCCGGCAAATTGAGCGCAGCGACCCCGCAGCGCTCGTGTCGTGTGCTTACTTGGAGTTGTGCGAGCCCGATATGTCTGCTGCCGCCCAACAATTGGTGGCCCAGGGAGCGACCCACGTGCGGGTGCTACCACTGTTTTTTGGCATGGGCAAACACGCCCGTGAAGACCTGCCCGAACTCATGCAAGCGCTGGCCCAAGCCCACCCCAAGGTGCGCTTTGAACAACTGCCCGCCGCTGGCGAAGACCCCCGCCTTACCGCGTTGCTGGCCACCATTGCCCTTGAATCGACGCGATGAACCTGCACCAATTCCGCTTTGTGCAAGAGGCGGTGCGCCGCAACCTGAACCTGACCGAAGCCGCCAAAGCGCTGCACACCTCGCAGCCCGGCGTGTCCAAAGCCATCATTGAGCTGGAAGACGAACTGGGCATTGAAATCTTTGCCCGCCACGGCAAACGCATCAAACGCGTCACCGAACCCGGCGCGCAAGTGCTTAAAAGCATTGAAATCATCTTGCGCGAGGTGAACAACCTCAAGCGCATTGGCGAACAGTATTCGGCGCAAGACACCGGCACGCTGTCCATTGCCACCACCCACACCCAGGCCCGCTATGTGTTGCCCGAGCCGGTGGCCGCGCTGCGACAGGCTTACCCCAAGGTCGGCATCAGCCTGCACCAGGGCTCGCCCGACCAAGTGGCCAAAATGCTCATGGAAGAGGTGGCCGAAATCGGCGTGGCCACCGAGTCGCTGGTGAACTACCCCGAACTGGTCACCCTGCCCTGCTACGAGTGGCAACACGTGCTGGTGTTGCCGTTTGACCATCCGCTGCTGGCGCGCGAGCGCATCACGTTAGAAGACTTGGCGCAGGTGCCGCTCATCACCTACCACCCCAGCTTCACGGGCCGCACCCGCATCGACCAAGCCTTTGCCCTGCGCCACCTCAAGCCCAATGTAGTGCTCGAAGCCATCGACTCGGACGTGATCAAAACCTACGTCAAGCTCGGCATGGGCGTGGGCATCGTGGCTGAAATGGCCATGCAAGGCGACAACGCCACACCCGACTTGGTGGCCCGCCCCGCCGCCCAACTGTTCGGCCACAACCTCGCCCGCGTCGCTTTCAAGCGCGGCACCTATCTGCGCCACTTTGTGCTGCGCTTTGCCGAGCTGCTGAGCAACCGACTGAGCCGAGAAGCCATTTCGCGGGCCATGAGCGGTACGCCGGATGATTACGAGTTGTGAACCATTGCATTGACATCTAGTTGACATGACCCCCAACCCCCACACCCCTACCCTCACCTCGCGCCTGCCCAAGGTGGGCACCACCATTTTTACCGTCATGTCGGCGCTGGCGGCTGAGACGGGTGCGGTCAACCTGGGCCAAGGCTTCCCAGACTTTGGCTGCGACCCGGCGCTGGTGGATGCGGTCACCCAGGCCATGCAGGCCGGCCACAACCAGTACCCACCCATGCCCGGCGTGCCTGCGCTGCGGCAGGCCATGGCCGCCAAAATGCAGGCGCTTTACGGTCTGCGCTGCGACCCGAACACCGACATCACCATCACCGCCGGGGCCACGCAAGCCATCCTCACGGCCATTTTGGCGGTGGTGCATCCGGGCGACGAAGTGATCGTGCTGGAGCCGTGCTACGACAGCTATGTGCCCAACATTGAGCTGGCCGGTGGTGTGGTGGTGCGCGTGCCGCTCACACCGGGCAGTTTCCGGCCCGACTTTGACCGCATCAGCGCGGCCATCACCCCGCGCACCCGCGCCCTCATCATCAACAGCCCGCACAACCCCAGCGGGCAGGTGTGGAGCGAGGCCGACATGCTGCACCTGCAAGACCTGCTGGCTCCCACCGACGTGCTGCTCATCAGCGATGAGGTTTACGAACACATGGTGTTTGACGGCCAACAGCACCAGAGCGCGGCGCGCTTTGCGGGGCTAGCGGCGCGCGCCTTCATCGTCAGCAGTTTTGGCAAGACCTACCATGTGACCGGCTGGAAGGTGGGCACGGTGGTGGCCCCAGCGCCGCTCACCGCCGAATTTCGCAAGGTGCACCAGTTCAATGTGTTCACGGTGAACACGCCCATGCAGCACGCGCTGGCCGCTTACATGGCCGACCCGGCGCCCTACCTAAACTTGCCCGCCTTTTACCAGCGCAAACGCGACCTGTTCCGCGACGGCCTGGCCAGCACCCGCTTCAAGCTGCTGCCGGGCGCCGGCACCTACTTTCAGTGTGTGGACATAGCCGACTTGGCTGTTCCCGAACGCGACCTGCCCGAGGCCGACTTCTGCCAATGGCTCACGCGCGAAGTGGGCGTGGCCGCCATTCCGCTGTCGGCGTTTTACGGCAACGGCTTTGACCAGAAGGTGGTGCGCTTTTGCTTTGCCAAGCAGGACGACACGCTGCGTGAAGCACTGAAGCGGCTGGCACGCCTATGAACCCAGCCGCTGCGGAGCGAACCGCAAAAACAGCGGGCGTGCAGCCGCTCAACTGTTGATCTGCGCCCAAGCTTTGTCTAGCCGCTTCACGCTCACCGGCTGTGGCGTGCGCAGTTCTTGCGCGAAAAAGCTCACGCGCAGCTCTTCCAGCAGCCAGCGCAGTTCTTGCAGGCGGGCGTCTTGCACGCCTTTGCGCTCGGCCACCAAGCGCCAGAAGCGTTGGTCTTGCGGGCGCAGTTCGGCGAACTTGGCGGTGTCTCGCACTGGGTCGGCGCGCAGCTTGTCCAGTCGCTGCTGCACGGCTTTTAAATAACGCGGGAAGTGCTGCAGCTGTGCGTAGGGTGTGGTGAGCAAGAACCGTTTGGGCACCAGGCGCTGCAGTTGCTGAGCCACGTCGTTGGCCACGTCGGCGGGGGGGCGGCTGTCTTTGAGCTTGCGGGCCGCTGCGGCGTATTCGGTGAGGATCAGACCGGCGTTGCGCGCAATTTCGCTGGAGATCAGCGTCAAGCGGCCACGGCCTTCGTCCAGCCGTTTTTTGAAGGCGGCTTCGTCGGTGGGCAGCGGTTCAGACAGAAAAGCGCGGTCCAGCGCCAGTTCGATGATCTGGCTTTTCAGTTCTTCCGCTGTACCGCAGCCCGATCCGCTGTCCGTCTTGCCCACCTGCATGTAGGCCGATGCCATGGTCATCAGGCCGGGCAGGTTTTTTTCCAGGTATTTCAGCGCATCGCGAATTTGCAAGGCAAACAGGCGCCGCAGGCCTTCGCGGTGGCGCGCCATGGCGGCTTCAGGTTCGTCAAACACCTCAATACTCACCGCGTCGCCCAGGTCCATAAGGGCCGGAAAACCAATCAGCGTCTGCCCACCTTTGCGGATTTCCATCAACTCGGGCAGTTCGCCAAATGTCCAAGCGGTGTAGCGCTGTGGGGCGCTGGGTGGTGCTGCTGGTTGCGCTGAAACCGCCTGTGCCGGTGCCAGCGGTTTGGCTGGTGAAGACGGGTTGGATGTTTTCCCGCGCGTTGCGCCCTCGTTGGGCGGTGCGGAAGGCGCTGGCGGAGTGACCATGGTGCCCAGCTTGAGCTGTGCCAGCGCCTGAAATGCACCCCGCGCCTGCCCGCCCAATTCGGCCTTGAGCGCGGCCAGGCTGCGCCCTTGGCCCAATTGGCGGCCATGCTCGTCCACCACGCGCAGGTGCATGAAGTGGTGCGGAATCAACATATCCACCTTGATGTCGTTGCGCACGATGTCGAGCTGGGTGGCCTCGCGCACCAGCTTGAGCAGTGCGTCCATGAGGTTGCCCGCGCCAAACACCGCCGGTTCGCACAGCGCTGCCGCGAAGCGCTCGGCCGTGGCCGGCAACGGCACCAAGCGCGAGCGCGGGCGCTGGTGCAGAGTTTTCAGCAAGGCCAGCAGCTTGTCTTTCAGCATGCCGGGCACCAGCCAGTCGCAACGGTCTTCGCTGACTTGGTTCAGCGCAAAAATAGGCACGGCCACGCTCAGGCCATCGCGTGGGTCGCCGGGTTCGTGCAGGTAGGTGCAAACGCAGTCCACACCGCCTAGGCGCAGCGTGCGCGGGAAGGCCTGCGTGGTGATGCCGGCCGCCTCGTGGCGCATCAGCTCTTCTTTGGTCAGCAGCAACAACTTGGGGTTGAGCCGCTGCGCGTCTTTGTACCAGCGCTCAAAGCTGGCACCGCTGCACACCTCGGCCGGTATCTGCGCGTCGTAAAACGCAAAAATCAGCTCGTCGTCCACCAGCACGTCTTGGCGGCGCGACTTGTGTTCCAGCTCGGCCACCTGCTTCACCAACTTCTGGTTGGCCGCCAAAAACGGCAAACGCGTTTCCCATTCACCGGCCACCAGCGCTTCGCGGATGAAAATCTCGCGCGCGCCCACCGGGTCGACCCGGCCGTAGTCGGTGCGTCGGTTGTGGTAAATGACCAGGCCGTAGAGCGTGGCGCGCTCCAGTGCCGTGACCTGTGCGGCCTTCTTTTCCCAATGCGGGTCGAGCAACTGCTTTTTGATGAGGTGGCCGCCCACCTGTTCCAGCCACTGCGGCTCAATGGCCGCAAGACCCCGGCCGAACAGGCGCGTGGTTTCCACCAGTTCGGCACACACCATCCAGCGTCCGGGTTTTTTGCTCAGGTTGGCGCCAGGGTGGCGGTAAAACTTGATGCCGCGTGCGCCCAAATACCAATCTTCGGCCTCGTTTTTCTGGCCAATATTGCCCAGCAAGCCCGAGAGCATGGCCAAGTGCAGTTGCTCGTAGCTGGCGGGCTGGGTGTTGAGCGTCCACTTGTGTTCGGCCACCACGGTGTGCAATTGGGTGTGGATGTCGCGCCATTCGCGCACGCGGCGCACGTTGATGTAGTTCTCGCGCAGCAGGTTTTCATATTGCCTGTGGCTCAGCTTGTGGTCTTTGCCGTGCCCGCCCTTGGCGTCTTCCAACCACTTCCAAAGCTTGAGCGTGCCGCTGAACTCGCTCTTTTCGTCGTCGAACTTGGCGTGCGCCTGGTCGGCCTGGGTTTGTTTGTCCATGGGCCGGTCGCGCACGTCTTGCACGCTCAGAGCCGAAGCGATCACCATCACCTCGTCCAAGGCGCCGCGCTGCTGTGCCTCCAACAACATGCGGCCCACGCGCGGGTCTAGAGGTAAGCGCGAGAGCGTCTGGCCAATGGGCGTGAGTTCGTTGGCTTCGTCCACCGCGCCCAGCTCAGACAGCAGCTGGTAACCATCCACAATGGCGCGCTTTTGCGGCGGCTCGATGAAGGCGAAGTCTTCCACCGCGCCCAAGCGCAGCGCCTTCATGCGCAAAATCACGCCCGCGAGCGAGCTGCGCAAAATCTCGGGGTCGGTAAAGGCAGGTCTGCCATTGAAACCCGCCTCGTCGTACAAACGAATACAAATGCCGTCAGCCACCCGTCCGCAGCGTCCGGCACGTTGGTTGGCTGCTGCGCGGCTGATGGGTTCCACCATCAGCTGCTCCACCTTTTGGCGAAAGCTGTAGCGCTTGACACGCGCCGTGCCCGCGTCGATCACGAAACGGATGCCCGGCACAGTGAGCGAGGTTTCGGCCACGTTGGTGGACAGCACGATGCGCCGCCCGCTGTGGTCTTGAAAAATGCGGTCTTGC
>JAUXXN010000646.1 GCA_030684755.1 Hydrogenophaga sp. | reverse complement strand
GGCTGTTGGTCTTTTTGTTGAATCTGTTGTGGGCCGCGGTCGGCGTTTTTACCGGGTTTATTCCCAACAGCCATTACGACATGCCCTTCCTCAGCGCCGGGCAAATGTCGCTGGCTGCCGTGTTGCTTTTGCTGGCGGTGTGGATCGTCCCCAAGCAAAGCAAAGCAAAGCAAAGTGCCAATGGTCTAATTAAATGCCAATCAATAGCCTAACTTTGCGCCCTAGGTTTGGACGTTAATAAATATTTTTTATAATCAGGAATAATGTCAATGTCAGACTATCGAATACTTAATAATGACCCAAGCTACGAGAGAATTAACGGCCAAAGAAAGGCTAGGTCAATTGGTGCCATTGCGGGTTATATTTTTTGGTTGGGGGTTGTCCTGCTATTTATTGCAATTGTTGTTGTGTTTTACCAACGTTATGCTGTGGCTTACAATCTATTTATTTTTGCTTTTATTGTTTTTACTGCATGGCTTCCAGTAAAAATGTACTCGCACTACCTTTCTCGAAAGTACGTGGAGTAAATGCGAATTCAAAAATAATTAAATTGACCAAGGTCAATTTAAATGCCAATCAATGGCCTAACTTTGCGATCCAAGGGGCGCTGCGCGATAAAGTCGCGCAGCGCCCCTGAGCTTCACGTTAGCAGTCGCCGAGAGCTGAAGATGGAAACAACCCACTTATATACTTGCACTGGAGGTTATTATGAATAAATCATGTTTATTGCTCTTATTTGCTTTTTGCATGCCATGCATTGGTTTTGCCGGAATATCGCCAACCAGCGGTGAAACTGTAAAATATATAAACGGAAAACTAGATCAATTTGGAACTAATATACCATCCCAAGTTCACAAAAACTGCTCAATAAAATACCAGCGATTTCAATTGGGTGAAAACAACTGCGACGCCAAAATACATTTGGAGATGGTAGGAGCTTGCCGTGGAGAAACAATTGAAAACTTTAATTTAATGAATTTCAAGCCAAGCGGCAATTTCTTGAGTGGGAAAATTGCATTTGAATGCAAAACTAGTTCTGCTTGTGTTCATGGCGATTTGGGGAGGTCTATGATTATTACTCTCTATGTAAATGAACCTGATCAGGGACTTAAAGTCCGTGATGCGGTCAGCCATTTAATTAAAATATGCACAAAGAAGGAACTCTTCTAACGATTAAGGATAGATCGCGCGAAGCTGCGATCCGATCCGTTTGTTGGACAAGCCCGGTGGTGGAAGCCGAAGTGGGAGTTTTTGCCCCTGTAGATTGATCCGTTGGATCGGGGCGGCGCAGGCAGACGGCGGTGTTCTGCCAGGGTGGACCAAGCGCAGCGGCTGCGCTCGCCAGGTTCTTTTGGCCAACCCATGGCTGAGAAGGCCGTTTTCAGCGCGAGCCGATCCAACGGCTGGGCTCAGCGGCTCAAACCGGGTTCGCGGGCGTCGGGTGCAGGCCGTTTCAGTGCTTGGACGCCTCCACCGGGCCAGCTTTGTCGGGCCGCACGGTCTGCGGCGCAGCGCAGGACGGCACCGCATCAGGTCGCAAGCGCCGCTTCAGAATCACCATCGCCCCGCCGCAGGCGCAGCGCCAGACCGGCCGGGGTGGCGAAGAGGGCGAAGTTGTCGCTGTTGGCGGCACAGCCGATTGCGCCTGTTGCAGGTGCAACACCTGCAACAGGCGCAATGTGCGGCGGCTGTTGTGTTGCAGAAAGCCGAAGTTTCTGGCCCGCTGAAAGCCTTTGGGTAAGACGTGTTGCAGCAGCAGCCACAGAAAATCGGCCCCAGGCAGGGTGCGGGTGGCGGACTTGCCGCTCTGGGCGTCGCGGTAGCGGAAAGTGACCAGACCATCTTTGCAGCGCAGGATGTCGCGCTCCGAGATCACGCCCCGGTACAGGTAACGGCCCAGGTAGCGCAGCGCGGCCTGCCCGTCGCCCACGGCCTTGCAGTCCACCACCCAACGCTCGGGCAAGCCAGCGGGCAGCGTGAACCCCGCATCAGCCAGCGCCGCACGCACCTTGGCCGCAAAGACTTTGCCCAGCGCCTTGTGGTTGAACAGGTAACCCCCGCGTGCGGGTGCTGGCTTGCCCGCCGTTGTGCCGGTTGCTTTCGCTTGGCCGGATTTGCCCAGCTGGACCTTGGTGCGCCACAAACGCTCTTTGGCGCTGAACGCTGCGGCGGGCAGCGTGAAGGTGACCAGAAACTAGGTGGCAGGCACAAGGGCTTTGAGCTGGCGCTGCAACCACGCCGCGCTCTCAACGTGTTGGCAGTGTGGGCAGGCGCGGTGGTCAGGATGCTGTGGTGACCCAGGATCTGCTGCACTTGCAGCAGGTCAACACCGGCCTCAATCAGGTGCGTGGCGTAGCTGTGGCGAAGGCTGTGGGGAGATATTTTTTTGATGCCGAGTTCTCCAACAACGAACGCCAGGGTACGGGTCGCGGTTGCTTTTGGCGTTGCGCACCTGCCCGCGCATGCGGCTCCCATCGATATCGGCCACAGTCAAGGCCAGCCCTTCGCCCAGGCGCAGACCCAGGCTGGAGAGGGTGAAGAAGAACACGCGGTAGCTGGCCACGCGGGTGTGCTCAAAGATGGCCTGTGCTTGGGACACGCTGACGATGTCGGGCAAGCGGCTGGTCTTGGGCGGGCGGATGAAGCCGGGCATGGCCCAGGGCTGAGCCAGCACGTGTTCGGTGAAGAACTTCAGGCCATACAGATCAAGCTTGACGCCGCTCCAGGAGCGCTGGGCCTTCATGGCGGTGAAGTAGTCGGCGAGCTGCGCCGGGCTCAGGGCTGAAACATCGAACTGTAGGCCTTTGAGCTGGAGGTGTTGCAGATGGGCACAGTACTGGCTGGCGAAGGGCTCTGGAAACTTGGCGGGATCAATGCCGCTGGGGTGCTCGGACATGGGGGAATCTCCTCGAAGGTGGAAGGGCTGCATGCCCTACCATCGGGGCATGCACCACTACCTTACGGGATTGGGAGATGTCTTGAAACTCCGCGTAGCGGCTTCGTCCAACGCAGCGGTGCAAGGGACGCTGCGCGATAAAGCCGCGCTGCGCCTCTGACCTTGAATGTTTCGGCCACACGTGAAAGCCACCGCGCTCGCGATCGTCGAATACCTGCTCGGGTTTGTCGCGCTCGCGCTATTCGCTTTCCTAGCCTTTGGCCTCGGCCCCGCTACCGATGACGGGTTCGTCCATGCGTTCAAGGTCAGCGGTTTGGTCGCAGCTGCCGAGTTGGCTTTTCTCTTTGGGCGAGTCAAACCTGCGAACCGTCTCGTTCTTGGAGCCAACATTTGGCTTATCGCAGGCGCCGCGGCCGCGTACCTCGAGTTGTGGTGGTGGCTGCGTCTCTATCAACAGTTCGGTGAGGCGAGCCTTTTCGCCTCTATGCTCATCGTAGGGCTTGCGTCAACTTGGCTGTCGCCGTCTGGCTTTGTCGCGAAGCTTGGTCCATCCAATGAAGTTCGTCGCGCCTCGCTGCTTCTGCTCGCATCAGTGCTCGTCGCGCTGGTGATCGCCGTGTACTTCCGCGGAGACGTGAAGTACGCCGCGGTCCTGCCAGTCATCGCGCTCTCGTGGCTCAATCGTCTTCTTCGCCTTCGCCTCAGCGGTATGGCCTAGCTCGAACGACAAGCCACACACGAAACCTCTACTGTCCCGATCAAGCCATTAACGAACTTGAAAAAAATGCCGGCCTTGCGGCCACACCGGGCTACGAGTACGCCAGACGTACTGAAAGTCAACTTCATGATGCCGGGCAGGTACCCAATACACCGAACTTAAGCCAGTAGAATCCGTAAGCTGTTGATTTAATTGATTATTTTCTTGAGGCTGGCATGATTTCTGCCTCAATACTGTGATTCCATCCAGTTCATTCTGGATCAGCTGTCCGAACACCTTCACAGCCCGGCTTTTGCGGTCTCGGCCCGTCACCCCGATTTCCCCGCCGCCTTCACGCGCTCTCGCAAGTTGCCCCTGCCCACGCTGGTGGCCGCACTGTGTGGTTTTCGCGGTGGCAGCGTGCAAAGCGAGCTCGACAGCTTCTTTGCCCACAAAGGCGGTGAGTGCAGCGGCGCTGGTCTGCTGCGCCATGTCACCGACCGGGCCTTGGCCAAAGCACGCTCCAAACTGCATGTGCCCGCCCTGTGGGCGTTGAATGCGCAGCTGATTCAG
>JAUXXN010000628.1 GCA_030684755.1 Hydrogenophaga sp. | reverse complement strand
CAAGCTGCTGGCCGAAAAGGGCTTTGAGAGCATGACGGTGGACGAGGTGGCCAACGAGGTGGGCATTGCCAAGGCCAGCCTGTACAAGCACTTCCCCAGCAAAGAAGACCTGGCCGCAGCCGCCATGGTGCGGGTGATGGAGCGGGCTCAGGCATTTCTGGACAGCCTAGACCGGCCAGACGGCGAAGTGCCAGCCATTGAGCAGCTGCGAGCGGTGGCCCGCTGGACCATGGAGGTGCAATTGGCGGGCGAAATGCCGTCGCTTCCCAGCGAAAATTCCAGTCTGCGCGCCACGCTGACCACCAACAAGGCCTATGTGGATGGCCTCATGGATGTGAGCGACCGCATGGGTGCCTGGATCATGGCCGCGCAGGCCGACGGCAGCCTGAACCCGGCCCTGCCGCCCATTGCGGTGCTCTACACCCTGTTCGCTCGCGCCTGCGATCCGGTGCTCGGTTTTCTGAAAGGCACCGGGCTCTACAGCACCGAGCAAATCATCGACATGGTGCTGAGCACCTGTTTTGACGGGCTGCGCCAGCGCTGAACGGCACGCCCAACCGCATGGCGCGGGGGCACCTCAACGCACCAACAAGACCGGTGCCTTGCAATGCGCAAGAACTTGTGTGGCCACCGAACCCATGACCAAGTTGCCCAAGGCGCTGTGGCCGTGCGAGCCCATCATCACCAAATCGAACTTGCCAGCGTCTGCCATTTTGGCGATCAGTTCGCCGGGCGCGCCCACTTTGCTGACCATTTGGGCTTCGATGTTGTGGCGTTTCAGAAACTTGACCACCGGAGCGGTCACTTTCTCCACTTCGTCGGCGTAGTAACCGTTGGCAATCTCGGCGCCTACGGCAGCACGGGCGCGGGGCGGTAGCGGCGTTTGTACGGTGAACAGCGTGAACTCGTTTTTGGCGCTGAACATGTCGTCGTGCGTGGCCAGGTAAGCCAGCATCTTTTTGGTGTATTTGCTGCCATCGACCGCGAGCAAAATTTTCATACAAAGTCTCCTCAAATGGTTGTGCAAACTTGAGTGTAAGACCGGAGGCCGCTGCCGATTTGACCTCGCGCAACCGCGCTCTCAGTACTCACCGAAGACCGATCACCCGTTGCGGCACAAAGGCCCGTTGTTCCTGTTTTTCGGCATAACCCAGCGGATTGGCCACGATGCGGCAGCGGCCCACCTGCACATCGGTGGGGCAGTGCAGATGGCCATGCAGCCACAGATCGGCCAGCGGCAAGAGCTCGTCGAGCCCGTTGCAAAATCCCGCTGTGCCAGGACTCAAGCCGTAGCGCGGGTCGGCGCTGTGCAGGGTGGGCGCGAAGTGCGTAACCACCACCGTGGGGCCGTCAAAGGGCTGGCCCAGGGCGTTGCGCAGCCAGTGCTGACAGTCCAGCGCCAGCGCGCGCATGGCCTCGGCGTCAAACAGCCGACCGTGGCGCTGGCCTGCCATTTTGGTGAGGTAAAAGTTGGCAGCGCGAAATGCTTTTTCGCGTTGGCGCAGGCGGTGGGTGAGTGGGTCGGTGGCGAGGGACGGTGCCGAGGGGGCAACAAACGCGGAGCGCGCTCCTTGCCGAGGCGCGCGTGTTGGTTTGACTGGCTTGGACGCGGTGCCGCCCAAAGCGTCAAAGTCGCTCCACAACGTGGTGCCCACGAAGCGCACTCCGTTCAGCACCTGCGTTTCGCGCTCCAGCCAAACGATGCCCAGGCGCTCGCAGGTGGCGCGCAGGCGCTGGTGGGCAGCCTCCACATCAAGCGCATCGTATTCGTGGTTGCCCGGCACAAACAGCACCGGCACGGGCCAGCCTGCGTACTGAGGCAGCGGGGAAAAGCGTTGCAAGCCCCAGTCGGGCTCGGCCATCACACTGCCATCGCGGAGGGTCTGGTACGAGCCAATGTCACCGGCCAGCACCAACACCTGGGCACCCGGTGCGGGGCTGGCCACAAATTCGGGATTGGCTTCAAGGTGCAGGTCGCTGAGCAGCTGAATATTCATCAAGCCATTGTGGGCCAGATGGCCCCCACCGGTGGGCACCTTCGCCCTTCATCACGTTTTCAACGGATCACCAACACCGGAATATGCGAAGACGCCAACACCTCGGTGGTCACCGAGCCCATGACTGCGGTTTCAAGGGCCGACAGGCCTCGGCACCCCATCACGATCATGTTGCTCTGCAACTGGTTGGCAGCCTGCACCAGCGCCGCTGCGGGCGTGCCTTGGCGCAACATGCGCAGTGGGGTGAAACCTTGGGCTTGCAGAAACAAACTGGACTCTTCCAGAACCGCTTCGTTGGCTGCGTTATCCATCCCCCTCTCACTTTTGGGCGGGACGTGGAACAGCACGTATTCATATTGCGGCCGAAACAGCAATTCGTTGGACGCGATGTAGGTGAGCATGCGCCGGGTGTAGCGGCTTCCGTCAACGGCAAGCAGGAATTTCATGGTGGCAAGGGATCGACCCTCAGATCGTTACGGAATGCAATTTCGGATTATTGGACAGAAAACCGTTGGTTGTTGACTGCGCTACCGTCTGGCGCAACTGGGGGCTGACTTTGACATCAGGGCGTCTCAAGCCCCCCAAACACCCAGCGCCCAGCCTTGTTCGCTGGCCTCACGCTGCCAAATGCGATCGTCCCACGGGCTGTCGGGGCGGCGGTCGAACACGATCAGGTGTGCCTCGTCGGCGCCGCAGCGGCGGGCGTAGTCCACGGTTTGCGGCAGACCAACGGCCAGCACCGCGTCCAAGCTGCCTTTTTTCCAGAGCTTGAGCTCCAGCACCACGCGCTGCACCGGGCCAAAGTAGCCCTGCGCTTCGTCAATCGGCCATTCAATGAACAAATCGGTGCGCTTGCGGCCCAGGCCGTATTCGCGGTTGATGCGCCCGCCACCGTTGACGATGCGCTGCAAAAACGCCTGCATCAGCAGTTGCGGCCCAGCTTCTTTGAAGCTGAAGCCGTCGATCCATGCGTCGGAATGTTCGCGGAAGAATTGCTGAAACGCGGCCAGCAGTTTGGGCATGTCCAGCTGGCGCTGGTGGGTGACATACCAAGACTGTGTGTAGTGCAAAACGGCTTGAATGGGGAAGGTGATTTCGCGCGGCAGCACCTCGCGGTAAATGCGGTTGGCAATGGTCAGCTCGGGCCTGAGCCGGATCAATCCCAGGTCTTCGATGTATTGCAAATCATCTTCGGGGAAATGCTCGGTGGTGGCCTCGCCCGACAGCATGGCAGCCATGATGCGGTTCACCCGGGGCTCGCGCAGCTTGTCGCTCAGCGCATCCAGGTGCGTGGTGCGGCTGTAGATCAGGCGTTCGCGGGCGGCTTTGTAGTGCTCCAGGGTGATGGGTGTGGAGCGGTCGCGGGCGGACTTGTCTTCCCAGGTGCATTCGTGGCCCAGTGCGTTCACCAGCCAGGGCTGGCCTTCGGTGTCGGTCCACAGCTCGGGCCAGATGGCGGGGTCGAACCGCTGGCAAGTTTCGGCTTCGTGCTGTAGCCACAAGGCCGTGGTTTCTTCACGGCTGAGGTTGCCCAGCCGCAGCGACTTGGCCTTGATGTTGAACGCGCTGCCGCCGGTGATGATTTCGTGGTGGGCGGTGTGCATGCGGTAGTCGCGCACATCGCGCACGCCACTCAAGATGATGGTTTGCGGGAACGCGCTGGGCCGCTGCGCATAGCCAGCACGAATCTGGCGCAGCAGCGAAATCAGGGTGTCGCCCACCAGTGCGTCCACCTCGTCGAGCAGCAGCACGATGGGGCGCGGAGAGCTTCTGGACCATTGCTCCAACACACTGCGCACCCAGTCGGTGGGGCCGGTGGTTTGCAACATCTGGCTGGCCACTTGGCTGGCCGCTTCGTCGCCCCAGTGCAAACTGGCCGCACTGGCCAGGGCACGCACGATGGCCGCCATGCCCTCGGCCACGTTGCCGCGCGCGGCCTGCGCAGCTTCAATGTTCACATACAGCGTCCTGTAGGTAGTCTGCGCATTCAAGTGCTGCATCAGCGCCAGCAGGCAGGTGGTTTTGCCGGTTTGGCGCGGCGCGTGCAACACAAAGTAGCGCTGGTCTTCAATCAGGCTTTCAATGTCTTCAATGTCGATGCGCACCAGGGGATTGATCATGAAATGCATGCCCGCTACGCTGGGGCCAGCGGTGTTGAATTTTTTCATGGTGTGTGCAATGTGGATTGCACCGCGCTGGGTGCGTGGGCGGGGTCGGACCAAAAGCCCCGGGCCGACGCCCGCTCCACCGTTTGGCGCAACCAGCGGTGGGCGCTGCTGTGCGCGGCTTGGCGGTGCCACAGAGCATCCACATGCACGGGAGGCACGGACAGCGGCAGTTCACGCATCGTCAGTTCGCGTTCGCGCCCAGTGGCTTCGACAAAGTGGCGCGGCAACACCGTCAGCAAATCGGTAGAGGCCACTACGCGCCCGGCAGTGAAAAACTGGTTAACGGTGAGCACCACGCGGCGTTGGCGCGACATGCCCGCCAAAGCCTCATCCACAAAGCCAAAGGCCCGCCCCGAAAAACTCACCAGCAGGTGGCGGGCGTCGCAATAGCGTTCCAGCGTCAGCGCTTGGTTGGACAGCGGATGGCCGCGCCGCATCACCACCACGTATTCGCCGTCGTACAGGCGCTGGTGCAAAAAACGGGGGCTGTTTTCTTGCAGGTGCAAGGCCCCCAACTCGGCCAGCACGCCCGGGAAATGGCCAATGGCCAGGTCGGCCGAGCCCGATTCCAGCAAATCGCGTGGGTCGCGGGTGGTCAGCGGCAATACCCGCAGGTTCACGCCTGGGGCTTCTTTTTCCAGAATAGCCACCAGACCCGGCACGATTTTGGCTGCGGTGGCGTCTGCCATGGCCAGCACAAAAGCGTTGTGCGCGCTGCCGGGCACAAAGTCACCTGGTGCAAGGGCGTCGCGCAATTGCTGCAAGGCGTCGCGCACGGTAGGCCACAGGTTCAGCGCCACCGGTGTGGGTTCCACACCGTAGCCCGAGCGGCGCACCAACTCGTCGCCCAAGGTTTCCCGCAGGCGTTTCAGTGCGTTGCTCACGGCCGGCTGGGTCATGGCCAGGTTGTGCGCAGCCCGGGTGAGGTTGCGCTCGGTCATCACTTCGTCAAAAACCCGCAGCAAGTTCAGGTCGAGGGTTCGAAAGTTGCGTTCATTCATCACGTTGGTGAATGTAATGCATCATAAAAATAAATTGGCGTGACATGCGGGTTTACCCTAGTATTGGCATGTCCAAAAGACATTTGCCTATTTTTTCAAGGAGTTCGTCATGAGCACCATTTTTTCTCCCACCCCCGAATCGCTGGGTTTGAACCCGTCCCCCCTGGCCAACAAGGTTGGGACTTACCGTCCCCGCCGCCATTTCGACGGCGCTCGAGGTCTCGCTGCCATGTTGCTTGCCGCCGCAGTGGCCGCGATGGTGGTGTTGGCCGATCGCCTCATCAGCACCTGGGCCGACGGCCATTTGTTTCTGGCCTGGGTGGGTCTGTGGGTGGTGATTTTTGCCGGTTCGGCGCTGTTCGCCGGTACCGCACGCCGCATGGCGCGCG
>JAUXXN010000622.1 GCA_030684755.1 Hydrogenophaga sp. | reverse complement strand
TTGCGCAGCACCTGGAGCCCGATGTGGTTGAGGTGTATGGCCAGGGCGCGCTGGCGCTGGCGCAAGACGAGGCCCATGCCAGCCTGCGCGCGCTGGCGGCACGCGTGGAGGTGAGCGGCGAAACGGTGTTTTTCTACACCGCGCAAGCCCTGCCGCTGCTGGCCGCGCTGAGCGCACAGCCGCAGTTGCGCACGCTGCACCGACCCGCGAACCTGGAAGACCTGTTTTTGAAACTGACCGGACGGCAGATTCGGGAGGAAGGTTGACATGACAAACTCACAGAACCCACAGCCGACCGGCGGCAGGGACAACCCAGTCCAGGGCACCCACGGAACCGGCTTCGCCGGGCCGAAGGGTGCGCCCCCCTCCAGGGGGGTCGCGCGCAGCGCGGCGGGGGGTTCTCATTTCTCGCCGCCCCGCCTGTCCATGCGCTGGTGGCCGGTGTTTCTGCGCAACTTGCTGGTCTGGAAAAAGCTGGCGGTGCCCAGCCTGGTAGGCAACATTGCCGAGCCGCTGATGTGGCTGGTGGCGTTTGGCTACGGCATGGGCGCGCTGGTGGGGCAAGTCACCATCCACACGCCGCAAGGCGCGGTGGCGGTGCCTTACATCCTGTTTTTGGCCAGCGGCAGCATTTGCATGAGCGCCATGAACGCGGCGAGTTTTGAGGCGCTGTATTCCGCGTTTTCGCGCATGCATGTGCAAAAAACCTGGGACGGCATCATGAACGCGCCTGTAAGCCTGGACGACGTGGTGCTGGCCGAAATGCTGTGGGCTGGGTTCAAGGCGTTGTTTTCGGTCACGGCCATCATGCTGGTGATGCTGGCGCTGGGCATCAGCCACAGCGCCAAGCTGTTGCTGGCCTGGCCGGTGCTGCTGGGCGTGGGCATCACGTTTTCTTGCATCGCCCTGGTGTTCAACGCGCTGGCCAAGGGCTACGACTTTTTCACCTATTACTTCACGCTGTTCCTCACGCCCATGATGTTTCTCTCGGGCGTGTTTTTTCCGCGCGAGCAACTGCCGGGCGTGGTGCAAAGCATTTCAGACTGGCTACCGCTGACCAACGCGGTGGAACTGGTGCGCCCCTTGTTCATGGACCAGTGGCCAGAAAACGCCTGGCTGCACGCCGGGGTGTTGCTGGTGTACACCGTGGCCGCGTTCTGGCTGGCCTTGGCGCTGACGCGCAAGCGGTTTGCACGCTGAGGGTTTGGGTTGGGCACGTCAGCGTGGACGGGCTTGGCGGGGTCAAGCTGGTTGGCTGCGCTGTCAGCGCCTATGCAGGGGCAACGATTTGCTGGCCGGTGATGCGAGTGAATACACCACAGGGGTGGGACAGGACAATCCGGCAGAACGCCTGGAGTTCATTGGTGTCAATGGCAAGTCCATACCCATCACTCAATCGAAGCTGGATCTGGTGCATTGCATTGCCAGCAACTTGAACAAGGGGGTTCAGCCATGATCAGGGCTCCGTTGGAGCGACAAAGCCTATTGGAAAAATGCCGTTAGAAATGGTTGGCGCTCTATTGAGATGGCCGAAGAGCAGCTCAAGACGCCAGCAGTTTGGAAGCAATATGAGGCCGAATATTTGTGGGGCTACACCCAGGACCACCCCCGCCAAACGCTCACGCAGTACTCGCGCGGCGACCCCATTGCCCAGCTCTACAACCCATTCCCCAAAGTGTTGGACGCCTGGGAGCAGTCCAACCGCGAGGCCGAACACATTGAGCGCGAATACAAGCCCGAACACGTACGGGCCTGGGAGTTCCGTCTGGACTATCTGGAGCACTACAACTGGTGCTTCTGGTTGGTTGGTCTGGCGCTGGTCTTCAATATTCCAAACGACCAATGGGATCGCCTGGTTGCCTTGATCGGTGGTGAGGGTGAAGACCAACTGCTCGACCGGGTGATCGCCACACGGCAGAAAGAGCGTCCCATCGGAGGCAAGCTGCTGCACAAGAAGCCCTACGCCCGCTTGCTCAAAGCGGTCGAGTCAGCACCAGACCAACAAGCGCCCCTGCTTCGGGATTTTGTTGACCATTGGTATGCGGAACTCAAGCGCCCCCACAACAAAACCATCTGGTGGTACGACTACGGCGACCCCGAGGTCAACCCTCTGGAAAAAGGCAGCTACTTCGGGCGCTGGTGCGTTGAAGCTGTTGCAGTAGTCAAAGCATTTGGGCTGGACGATTCACTCTGCTTGGGGCATGAACACTACCCGGGCGACTTGCTGCGCCCTCAAGGCCCGAGCACACATCCGCGAGCGTCGTCCGGTCTTGGATGGATCAAAGGCTTGTTCAAGAAAGGCCGCGCAGCATGACCCAAAAGATACTGGTGATCGCCCTCGCCGTGCTGGCTTTCCTCTCGGTCTAAGCGCTGTTTCCCAACTTATGGCTGGTCTGGCAGCTCCAGCTGGGCTCGGGCAGCACGGTCGAGACGATGACGCTGCCCAGCTTCACCGGCCCCAAGCCGCCGGTGTTCAGCGCCCCGGGCGGCATCAGTGTGCAGATCCCCGAAGGCAGCGAGATCAAAACCCAGATCCAGACGCTGAGCCAGCAACTGGGCATGGCGTACCTGAACGAGCTGAGCCAGCGCAAGGACGTGAACTGGCAGCCGGTCAAACTGGCCTTTGACCCGTGGAGCTACAAGCAGGAGGGCCTGACGCCAGCCACCGCCGAGGTGGCGATGCAAAACAAATACCTGAGCAAGCCGCAGCTGACCGCGCTGCAAAACACGGGTGCACAGTGCGCCATTTGAGAAAGTCGCTTAGAAGCGTCCTTCACTGGCAGCCGCTTCGCAACGGGTACGGCGCCGCGCAGAACACCTCGTGCAAATCCAATGCTGTGGGCTTCGTAAGTCGGCGCACGCTTTGAAGCAACGGCTGAATTTCCTCAAATTCCTGCCAGCTGGCATCGCTGGCGTGGTGTTGCTGTGTCGACCGGTGTTCAGTTGCGGTCTTGCTTGGGTGGCCGTGGTGGCGTGATGTGGATTTTTGGCGGCACCTTGATCGGCACGATCACGGACGGCTGCTTTTCCGTGGGAGCAGGAACCACCGGGACGGGTGGCACCAGCGTCAGCAACTCGGGCGGCATCGGGACGATCACCACCACGGGAACCTCTGCCCCTGGCACAACCAACGGCCATTCCTCCAGCGGCGGCTGTTGCGGATAGACCGGCAGTGGATACACCGGCACCGGAGGAACCACCGCTGGCCCTGGCGCACCTGTGGAACCCGTTGGACCCGTTGGGCCTGCGACACCCGTGGCGCCTGTTGCGCCCGTGGCACCTGCAGCACCTTCAGCACCTGTTGCGCCTGTTGCGCCTGTTGCCCCATCGGTTCCTGCCGCTCCGGTGGCACCTGTTGCACCGACTGCACCATCGGTTCCTGATGCACCTGTGGCTCCCGTGGCACCAGCCGCACCATCAGTTCCTGCTGCTCCGGTAGCACCTGTGGAACCCGTTGGACCTGCTGGACCTGCTGGACCTGCGACACCCGTGGTGCCTGTATTGCCTGTGGCTCCGGTTTCACCTGTAGCGCCTGTTGCACCAGTTGCGCCTGTTGCACCTACCGCGCCATCGGTACCGGCAGCTCCGGTAGCACCTGTAGCCCCATCGGTTCCTGCAGCTCCGGTGGCACCTGTAGCCCCTGCTGCTCCAGCAGTTCCTGCTGCACCCGTGGCACCCACTGCTCCATCGGTACCGGCCGCGCCTGTTGCACCTGTTGCACCTGTTGCACCTGTTGCGCCTGCTGCGCCTATGGCACCTGTGGAACCCGTTGGCCCTGCTGGTCCTGCGACTCCCGTGGCGCCTGTATTGCCTGTTGCACCCGTTGCGCCTACCGCTCCATCAGTACCGGCCGCTCCTGTTGCACCCGTGGCACCAGCTGCACC
>JAUXXN010000601.1 GCA_030684755.1 Hydrogenophaga sp. | reverse complement strand
GCTGGTCACGCCGCGCTGCTTCCACTCGTCCGTCAGGTCTTGCCGCACCGCTATGCCGCGCAGGCGCTTGTCGATCCACTCCTTGGGGTAGCCCTTTTTTTCGTACAGGTCTTGCATGCGGCCCATGGCCAGCTCGGGGTTCTCAATTTCATCCAGCCGCTCTTTGCCCACCTTGGCCAACCAGCGCTTGAAGGGCTCTGCCTTGGGGCTGGGGATGGACTGGATCAGGCGAAAAATGCCTTCGGTGTTTGCACAGTTCAGGTTCTGCGTGCCGCCCGCAGTCGCGATGGGAAGGGTACGTACAATTTGTACCCACCCTTTGCCCAACTCGGGGTCGCGCTGCTTCATGCGCTGAATGTATTGCTTTGGGTCGCGCGACTCAATCAGCGCAAGCACCACATCCTCCACCACAAACCACCATTGGTCTTCCCAAAAGGTACGCCGCAATTCGCGCTCCTGAAACAGGGCGATGCGGGGCGTAGAAGGGCTGTCAGGATCGGTCATGGTTTATCTCCAATAAATTTATGCCAAATCGGCCTGCATCCCCCGTGGAATGTGCGCGTTGGTCACCCGCCGCTGCCCGGTCACGCATCGTGAATCAGGGATTTGCGGTAGGCGATGAGGGTGTCAATTTGGGCGGTGATGGTGGCCACGATGCGGCTCACTTCCGCCGTCAGGTTGGGGAACAGCACCGCCGGGCTGTAGCCGCGCACACCCGGCACGTCGTAGGCACAAGCGCAGGCCAACAGCACGGTGGACTTGCCCGATCCGTTGGTGCCCGCAACCACCGTGACGGGGTAGCCCAGGTTGATCCGCAAATTTGAAATGCCGCGCAGGTTGCACACGCGAACGGATTCTAGGAACTGCTTGAGTTGCGGCTTTTTGGCACGCAACGGGTCCCAGACTTGGGAGACATTGTGGTGGGTCAGGCTCATGGTTGTTCATCCTGTGGGTGCGGAGCACCGGGCACCAAGGGGGGACAACGCGTTGCGGCAGCGACATCCGGAATGCTTCACGCTGGGCACCCTCAACCCCTATGGCAACGTTGGCAGCAGCGCCCAACACGCCCAGCGCCTCCAGCACATTGCTTTTGCCCACGCCGTTGTCGCCGATAAAGCAATTCAGGCGGCCCAAGTCCACCTGCGCCTGTTGGATGGATTTGAAACCGTGGATGTGGAGTGTGCGGATCATGCGAATGTCTTTGGGGTGTTGCGGTTCACGCCAGGCGGGTTCTGCCCGTGAGCAGTTCTTGCATCATGAAAGGTGCGACAGCGTCGCACCTTTTGGGTAGGTGCCAGAGATCGTTGCCAGCAGTGCCATACCACCCCCATACGAAGGGGTGTGCAGGCCGTCAACCATTCTTGCATCAGTCCATCAGGTTGCATGTACGGATTACGTTAAGTGGCCGACAAAGCCAGCGCATTCAGCTCTTGCCGCGCCTCTCGCCAGCCCGGCCAATGCCGGTCCAGCAGCGCCACAAAAGCCGGGCTGTGAGTGGGTACCAGCAGGTGCAGCATCTCGTGCACCACCACGTATTCCAGCAAGTCCTTGGGTTTTTTCACCAACTCGGTATTCAAACGAATATTGCTGGCCCGGTGGTTGCAACTGCCCCACTGGGTTTTCATGCGTTGCAGGTAATAGCCATTGACCTTCACGCCCAGCTTGAGCTCCCACGTGCTGATCAGGCCGGGCAATTCAGCATGCAGCAGCGCCTTGTGCCATTCGTGAATCACTTCGGCCTTTTTGGCTTGATCAGCGCCAGGGCGAACAAACAGACGAATCTGGCGATGATCCAGCCTCACGTGGGGCTTGGTGTCGGCTTCGGTCACGGTCATCAGGTAACGCCGACCCCAAAGGTGGTGGCTTTCTCGGGTCACAAATTGGCGTGGCTGCTCACGCTGTTGCTCGCGAAAGCCCTGCTGTTGCTGCCGAATCCAGTGCAGACGCGAAATAGCGTAGGCGCGTGCCACCTCGGTTCGCGTGGCGAGCGGGGCCACCAGCGTCACCCGCCCATCGGGCGGGTGTACGGTCAGATGCACGTTTTTGACACCCTTGCGGGTTAGGCTGATCGTGATGTCGCCCAGCTCAAACATGTCGCTCATCAGTAGCCCGGTTGGTTCTTGATGATCTCGAACATGGCCAGCGTGGCTGCCTTGTTCTTGTTCAGGATCGGTGCAATCGCGTTCAGTACCTGCGCCTCGCGCGCCGGGTCGCCCTTCCAGTCGGCGGGCGCGTGTTGGCGGACGGCTTTGTCCAGCTTCAACGCCAGGCCCAGGTTTTCGTCGCCCCATACCTTGAGCGGCTCTGCCACCGTATTGGCGGGTAAAGCGGCTGCCAACACCTTGGGGAAGTTGTTGTAGAGCACCGTCGCTTCTTTGTTGCCATGCAGCGCAGCGGGCAGGTTGTTGGCACCCTGACCTTGTACCAGCTGTTTGGCCAGCGCCTCGGCATTTTTCAAAAACTGCTCGTACGACTCGGTGTCGTCGCGCTTTTGCGCAATCAGGTCTTCCAGCAATTTAGACATCTCTTCATAAAACATCGGATCTGTCAGCTGGTCGCGGATGATGGTCTTTCGCACGTTGTTGATGATGGTCTCGGCGATGGCGTTTTTTGAGAGCTTGCCCCTCTGGTTCAGCTTTTTCGCAATCGCATCGTGAATGCCGGTGTGGATGATCAGCTCGGTCAGCGACAGATCGCTCAAGTCGCCCAGCAGCTCCGCCGGGTCGGCCTGAATGTAGGTATTGATGAGGTGGCGCATGTCCGCCTCAAAGGGCTTGATATCCAGCTCTTCGCCCGCGCGGTTTTTGATGGCCGCTCGCACCTCGGTGTAAAACAGCGTTTCCTGCTCCAAGGCCTTGATCTGCGCAGCGCTGTAGCCCGCCTCAGCCAAGTGCGGGGCCATGTCGGCATAAGCGCGCACAAAGGCCGCCACCGCCTTGTAGAACGAGATGCGCAGCGGCTCGGTGTCGTTCAGCGCGGTGGGGTTGGCGGCCACACCACAGAAATATTGAATGTGCTGCTCCAGGCCTTGCGGCTGCTTGACCGGGGCGCACAAATACATCAGCGCCTCGCGCGCGGTGTCCAATTGGGCTTTGCCCTCTTCGCGCCAGTCTTTCACGATCACATTGCCGTCTTCGCCCACGGTCTCGGTGTCCAGCTCGTCCGAGGTGTAGACCGCTATCGCATCCTGCACCTTGCTGAACAGCTCCTTGTAGTCCACCACATAGCCGTAATCCTTGTCGTCACCGTCCAGCCGGTTGGTGCGGCAGATGGCCTGAAACAGGTTGTGGTCGCGCAGCGCGTTGTCTAGGTAGATGTAAGTGCAGCTCGGCGCGTCAAAACCCGTCAGCAGCTTGCTCACCACGATCAGCAGCTTCAGGTTGGCGGGCTCTTCAATGAAGCGGCGCTTCATCTCGGTTTCGTACTGTGTGGTGGTCTGATCTTTGACCAGCACATGCTGGGTATAGGTGTCGAACTTGTAGCGCTCGTCGCTGTCTAGGGGCTCTTGCGAAATCGCGTTGTGGTTGGGCTCGAAAGACGTGATCAGCCCGCAGTACGCGCCCAGCGGCGTGTGCTGAAACAGCCGGAAATAGTGGCAAGCGTCGTAAATGCTGGCCGCCACCAAAATGGCCGTACCGCGCCCATTGTTCAGCCGGGGGCGCACGCCAAAGTCGTGGTTGATGTTGGCAATGATGCGTTGCTTGCGCTCGCCCGAACTCATCAACTCTTCCATGGTGGCCCAGCGCTTGCGCAGCACCGACTTTTGAAAGTTGTTCAGGCCCTGAGTTTTGGTCTCAAACCAGTCATCAATAGCCTGGCGCGAAGTCAGGCGCTGTGGCACATCGCGCGCCTCGTACTTCAAGTCCAGCACCACCTTGTCGGCCACCGCCTCGTTGAACTTGTAGGTGTGAATAAAGGTGCCAAACACCTCACGCGTGGTCTGCTTGT
>JAUXXN010000598.1 GCA_030684755.1 Hydrogenophaga sp. | reverse complement strand
CCTTGACCGCACGGAAGCGCTCGCGCACGTCCTGCATGCTCAGCGCACCGCCGGAATCGACCACGTAGATGCAGGTCGCGCCATAGTTCTCCATCAGCTTGGCCTGCTTGGCCAGATGCTCGGGGGCGATCATATGGCTCATCATCAAAAAGCCGACGGTGTCCATGCCCAGCTCGCGGGCGTATTCGATGTGTTGCTTAGAGACGTCCGCCTCGGTGCAGTGGGTGGCCACGCGGATGGTGTGCACGCCCAGGCCGTGGGCCATTTTCAGATGATCGACGGTGCCGATGCCCGGCAGCAGCAGGGCGGACACTTTGGCCTGCTTCATCAGCGGGATGACGGTGCCCAGGTATTCCTCGTCGGTGTGGGCGGGGAAGCCGTAATTGACGCTGGAGCCGCCCAGGCCGTCGCCGTGGGTCACTTCAATCAGCGGCACACCGGCGGCGTCCAGGCCGCAGGCGATGCTTTTCATCTGGTCCAGCGTCATCAGGTGGCGCTTGGGGTGCATGCCGTCGCGCAGGGTCATGTCGTGCAGGGTGATCTTGTTCATGGGCTTCTCCTTCAGGCGGTGACGGCGTCGAGTTGCAGCGAGCCGTTCAATATTTCTTCGGCAAACATCTCGGCGGTGCGCGCGGCGGCGGCGGTCATGATGTCCAGATTGCCCGCGTATTTGGGCAGGTAGTCGCCCAGGCCCTCCACCTCCATGAACACGCTCACGCGCTGGCCGTCGAACACCGGGCCATTGACCAGCCGGTAGCCTGGCACGTACTTTTGCACCTCTTTAATCATGTCGTGCACCGACTGCGTGATCGCGGCCTGGTCGGGCGCGCCCGCAGCTTCGTCCACCAGACAGTGCACCGTGTCGCGCATGATCAGCGGCGGCTCGGCGGGGTTGATGACGATGATGGCCTTGCCCTTCTTGGCACCGCCCACTTTTTCGACCGCGCCCGCCGTGGTGCGGGTGAACTCGTCGATGTTTTTGCGCGTGCCGGGGCCGACCGATTTGCTGGACACGGTGGCGACGATTTCGCCGTAGGCGACCGGCTGCACGCGGCTGACCGCGAACACCATGGGGATGGTGGCCTGCCCGCCGCAGGTGACCATGTTGACGTTCATTTCGCGCTGGCCCACATGCTGTTTCAGGTTGACCGGCGGCACGCAATAAGGCCCGATGGCGGCGGGCGTGAGGTCGATCATCATCGCGCCTTGCTCGTTGACCTTGCGCGAGTTTTCGGCGTGCACATAGGCGCTGGTGGCGTCAAACACGATCTGCACGCCGTCGGCCTTCATGTGCGGGATCAGCCCATCCACACCCTCGGCGGTGGTTTTGATGCCCATCTCACGGGCACGCTTCAAGCCGTCGGAATTCGGGTCGATGCCGACCATCCACACCGGCTCCAGCACCGGGCTGCGTTGCAGCTTGGCCAGCAGGTCGGTGCCGATGTTGCCTGGCCCGATCAGGGCGCATTTGATTTTTCTCTGGGTCATGTTGGTGGCTTTCTTGGTGTTCAGCGTCCGAGGTCTTTGGCGGTCTGCCCGGCAATGCCCCAGTTGGTTTTGGGCACTTCGGTGATCCAGACGCGCACCGTTTCTTTCGGTGCGTGGGTGGCCTCCACCAGCGCGGCGCTGACCTTTTCGATCACGGCGCGTTTCATGTCTTCGGTGCGGCCTTCGATCATGTAAATCTGTGCGAATGGCATGGGTGAAATGCTCCTTAAAAAGTCAGATGAAACGCAGGCTGGTGCTGCCCATGCCTTGCACGCGCAGGCTCACGTGGTCGCCCGCCGCCACCGCCACCGCTTCGGTGATGCCGCCCGAGAGAATCAGCGTGCCCGCCGGAATTTCTTGTCCGCGTGCGCCCAGGTGGTTGGCCAGCATCGCAATGGCCGTGGCGGGGTGCCCGAGCACGGCTGCGCCCGCGCCAAAGGCCACCGGCAGTCCGTTCTTTTCCAGCACGATGCCCACGGTGCGCAGGTCCAGGCCGCTCACACGCGCCGGGCTGCCGCCGACCACGAAGCGTGCGGCCGAGGTGTTGTCGGCGATGACGCTTTTCAGGTCGAACTTGAAGTCGCGGTAGCGGCTGTCGATCACTTCGATGCCGGGCAACACGAAGTCGGTGGCGTCGAGCACCGTGCCAATGTGGCAACCCGGGCCGCGCAAGGCTTTTTTGGTGACAAAGGCAATTTCTGGCTCCACCTTGGGGTGGATCAGTTCGGCCATCTTGGCTTCACCGCCGTGGGGCACGGCGTAGTCGTCGGTCATGAAGCCAAACACCGGGGAATTGACCCCCATTTGCTTCATCTTGGCAAACGAGGTGAGCCCCGCCTTGAGGCCCATGAGGCGCTGCCCGCGTGCGAGTTTGCGCGCCAGAATGGCGGCCTGGATGGCGTAGGCGTCTTCCCAGTCCATGCCGGGAAAGTCGTCGGTGATTTTGTGCGTGTCGTGCACCTGCAATTGGCAGTTTTCCAGCCGTTCTGCCAGGGCGTCGATGGTGGGGGTGTCGAGGGTCATGGTGTGGGGTTTGGAGCGGTGGAAAATCAGTTGAAGCGCACCGAGCACTCGCCCAGGCCGCCAATGGACACGCGGAAGTGGTCGCCCTTATGCGCGGGGAACATGGCGGCGAGCGCGCCCGAGAGGATCACGTCGCCCGCCTTCAGGCCAATGCCCAGGCGGCCCATGGTGTTGGCCAGCCAGGCCACGGCGTTCAGCGGCGAGCCCAGGGCGGCAGCGCCCGCGCCGGTGGCCACAATTTCGCCGTTTTTCTCCAGCACCATGCCGCAGGTGTGCAGGTCGATGTCCATGGGGCTGACGGCACGGTCGCCCAGCACGAACACGCCACACGAGGCGTTGTCGGCCACGGTGTCGGTGATCTTGATCTTCCAGTCGCGGATGCGCGAATCGACGATCTCAAAGCAGGGCATCACGCATTCGGTGGCGGCCAGCACATCGGCCACGCCCACGCCCGGCCCCATCAGGTCGCGCTTCAAGAGAAAAGCGATTTCGCCCTCGGCCTTGGGCTGGATCAGGGTGGACGTGTCGATGGCCTCGCCCTGGTTGACGATCATGGCGTCGGTGAGCCAGCCAAAGTCGGGCTGGTGCACGCCCAGCATGTTCATCACAGCGGCAGAGGTCACGCCGATCTTTTTGCCGACGATGCGCTCGCCGTCTTGTCGGCGGCGCAGCATCATGCGTTCCTGGATGCGGTAGGCCTGCTCAATGGTCAGCTCGGGGTGCCGGTCCGAGAGGGGTTCGATGGTGTGGCGGCCGCGCAAGGCGGTGTACAGCTCGTCGCCGAGGGTGTCGATGGAGATCATGGTGTCAGGGGTGTGGAGGGTTGTTGTCGGCTTCAGCCAGGAAGTTGGCGACCAGCTGCGCAAAACGCGCCGCGTGTTCAATCTGCGTCCAGTGCCCGCAGTGGCCAAACACGTGCAACTGGCTGTTGGGAATCCACTGGCTCAGCGTGAGCGAGGTTTGCAGCGGAATCACCTGGTCTTCGCGGCCATGGATCACCAGCGTTTCGTGGGGCAGGGCGCGGATGGCGGTTTCGGGGCTGGCCATCGCGTCCACTGAAGCTTGGCGCGGGGCGGGGAACATGGCCGAAAACGATTCCTGAAAACCGGGGCGCACGCTGGCCTGGTAGCGCAATTGCGCCAGCTCGTCGGTCACCAAAGCGCGGCTGTGGGCAAAGATGTCGAGCAGGCCTTTCATGGTTTCCAGCGAGGGCTGGTAGCCCCAGACCGCATCCAGCCCCGGCGTGATGGGAAACGGCACACCCACCGAGCCCATGAGCACCAGGCGGCGCACGCGCTGCGGTGCGCGGATGGCCAGCGCCAGCGAGAGCGCACCGCCAAAGCTGTTGCCCACCACGTCGGCCTGTTCAATCTCCAGCGCGTCCAGCAGATCCAGCGCTTGCTGCACCCAGGTGTCCATGGTGTAGGCGATGTTGGCCGGGCGGTCGGTGTAGCCAAAGCCCACCATGTCGGGGGCGATGACGCGGCGGTCTTGCGAGATGACGGGCATCGCCAGGCGCCAGTTGGCCCACGCGCTCACGCCAGGGCCAGAGCCGTGGATGAACAGCACCGGCGGCTGGCCGGGCTTGGAGGCGCCGAGGTCGTGCACGTTGCTGTTGAAGGCGCCGGTGCGGACGCTGCGGGCGACTTCGGGGTTGTGCGGGGCGTTCACAGCTTCACCATCACGTTGCGCAATTCCGTATAGAACTCCAGCGAATGCACGCCGCCTTCGCGGCCAATGCCGCTGGCTTTGGCGCCGCCAAACGCGGTGCGCAGGTCGCGCAGGAACCAGCTGTTGATCCAGCACAGGCCCACCTCAATCGCGGCGGCCATGCGGTGCGCGGTGCCCAGGTTTTGGGTCCACACGGTGGTGGCCAGGCCGTATTCGGTGGCGTTGGCCAGCCCAATGGCTTCTTCTTCGGTGTCGAACGGGGCGATGTGGCAGCAGGGGCCAAAGATTTCTTCGCGGACCACGCTGGCGCTCTCGGGCAGGCCGGTCCAGATGGTGGGCTGCACAAAGTGGCCGTTGGCGAATGCGCCTTGCATGGTGGGCGCGCCACCCCCGGTGACCACCGTGGCGCCTTCGGCCTGGGCCTTGGCGTAGTAGCCCAACACCTTGGCTTTGTGTTCGGCGGAAATCAAAGGCCCGAGATTCACACCCGGTTCGTCCGATGGGCCGACCTTCAACGCTTCTGCGCTGGCTTTGAGGGCCTGCACGAACTTGTCAAAGATGGGCCGCTGCACGTACACCCGCTCGGTGCCCAGGCAGACCTGGCCGCAGTTTTCAAACGCGCTGCGGGTGATGCCGGCCACGGCTTTGTCGAAGTCGGCGTCGGCAAACACAATGCCGGCGTTTTTGCCGCCCAGCTCAAAAGACACCGGGCGCACGCCCTTGGCGGCAGCGGCCATGATGGCTTCGCCGGTGCGGGTTTCGCCGGTGAAGGTGATGCCGTTGACGCGGGGGTGTTTCGTGATGAACTCGCCCGCCGAGCCGGGGCCAAAACCGTGCAGCACCTGGTACACGCCTTTCGGGATGCCCACCGCGTTCATCACCTCGCCCAGCAGCGTGGCGGTGGCGGGGGTTTCTTCAGAAGGCTTGACGATCACGGTGTTGCCGCAGGCCAGGGCCGGGCCGACCTTCCAGGTCCTCAGCAACAGCGGCAGGTTCCAGGGGCAGATCACGCCGACCACCCCCAGCGGCGAGCGCAGGGCGTAGCTCACGGC
>JAUXXN010000586.1 GCA_030684755.1 Hydrogenophaga sp. | reverse complement strand
CGCGCGGCCAACACGGCGAGCGCGTTGCTCAGCATGGTGCCACCTACGCAGAAACCCAAGGCGTTGACCGTTTCCGCGCCCGTGATGTCTCGCGTGACGCCGATGGCTTTGATGACCGCGTCTTCAATGTAGTTGTCCCAGCTTTTTTTCGCCAAAGACTCGTCGGGGTTGCGCCAGCTCACCACAAAGGTGCGGTGGCCCTGATCTACGCAAAAACGAATCACCGAATTGGCAGGCTGCAGATCGAGAATGTAGAACTTGTTGATACAAGGCGGCACCAGCAGGAATGGGCGCTCGTACACCTTGGCTGTGAGCGGTTTGTATTCGATCAGCTGAAACAACTCGTTCTCAAACACCACGGCGCCTTCGGTGGTGGCCACGTTTTTGCCCACCTCGAAATCGCTTTCATCCGTCAGGGACACATGACCCTGCTTCATGTCGTGCAGCAGGTTGGCCATGCCTTTGGCGATGCTTTCGCCTTTGGTTTCAATGGCTTTCTTTTGCGCATCGGCATTGAAGGCCAAGAAGTTGCTGGGTGCGCTGGCGTCGATCCATTGCTGCACCGCAAAGCGCACGCGGGTTTTGGTTTTGGCGTCACCCTCTACCGCATCGGCCATGGACATCAGCGTACGGGCGTTGAGCAAATAGGCTGCTGCAGAAAATGCCGCGACTGGGTTACTGGCCCAAGCGTCTGCTGAAAAACGGCGGTCATTCACGGGTTTTGTGTCGAGCCCTTGATTCCAAAGGCCTGCCACCTCTTTGAGGTAGGTGTTTTGAATCTCAAGCATTTTGGAAGGGTCGAAGCTTACCTTCTGGCCCGCAGCCTTGGAGAACAGATCGCCCATGCTGGCCATGTTGGGCATGCCGGCACCCATGTTGGGCATGGCCATGCCGAAGGGGTTTGCCGATCCGCTTTGCGGCATAAAAGATTTGAAGGCGGCAAATGGGTCTGCACTACCCTGTGTGCCAGCCTGGACTGCACCAGGAAAGGCCTGAGCGGCCTGAGTCCATTGCGCAATCAGATTTTTCTGAAACTCTTGGGCAGCTTCTTGCCAAGGTTGTTCGGGTGATTTGCCAGATGTCATGCTTGTCTCCAATGGTTTTGCCAGGGGCTTATTATCAATCCCTCTAGGGAGAGATTCCGGGTTTTCCCTAGTTTCGGTTTAACGGCTTCCAAAAAGCTGACAACCCGTCCGGGACTTCAAGGAACGCTGTGTATCTGGTGGTGATTGGTTGGATTTACGTGGTTCTCATGATGTCGGTGGCCGAAGCATTCAACAGCACGGGCACCGTGCTGGGAGCCATTGTGACCTTTTTTCTTTACGGTTTGATGCCAGTCGTACTGGTGGTTTACCTAATGCGCACGCCCCAACGGCGAAAAATCAACAAGGCACGCGAAGCTGCGGAACACCAAGCCAGCATGGCCGCAGGCGCTGCCTTGGTGGCGCAAGGGACTGAGGCAACCCACTCAAACCCGCCAAATGCAGGCGGCCATGCGCCCGGTGCTGCCGAGACGGGCAGCGTCCCGGCGGTGCGAAAAGAACCTTGACGACTGCGTAACCGTGCACCAAGTCGGTGCACCATCGTTACCAGTCACCTTTTTGATGCCCAGCGTAGCCAGCCGCCAGCGCGCCAACATCGGCAAATTGGCCAAAAACTTGCCGTCTTCGCTCGCTACAAAAGCTTTGTGCATTCCCGGTTGATCGGTCACGAACGCTTCGCGCACATCTGGGCCCACTTCAAAAGCACCAGGCCCAATGCACGGCCCCAGCCAAGCAAGCGTTTCTTGGGCCACGTTGGCGGGCGTGGCCGTTGGGTGGATTTTCTGCACCGCCAGCACCAAAGCTGCAAAGGTGTTTTCCAGCACGCCTTGCGCCAAACCGCGCCAACCCGCATGGGCCGCAGCCACCACAGCCCCCGAGGTGTGGGCGAACAGCACGGGCAAACAGTCGGCCACCATGATGGTGCAGGCCACACCAGGTGCGGTGGTCAGGCAGGCATCGGCCACGCTGCCATGGGGTGTCTGAGCGTCCAGCTGCAACACGGCGGTGCCATGCACTTGCTGCAAAAAAACAGGCTGCTGGTTCAACGCCTCGGCCAGCCGCAGCCGGTTGCAGGCCACGGCGGCCGGTTCGTCGCACACATGGTCGCCCAGGTTGAAGCTGTCAAACGGCGGCGCCGACACGCCGCCCGAACGGCTGGTAAACACGGCCCGCACCGAGGGTGGCGCGGGCCAGTCGGGCACGATCCAGTCGGAAGGCAGCGCCATCAGGCTTCGGCGTCCGGGCAGGCCGAGGGCTGAGCCTGCTGAAAGGCAGGCAATGCCATGCACGCCTCAAACGCCGCCATGGTGCGTGGCAGGCCATCAAAGGGGGTGTTGAAGCGCTGACCGTTGAAGATCTGGGGCACCAGACAGCAGTCGGCCAGTGTGGGCGTTTCGCCAAAACAGTAGGTGCTGGCGGGCAGCAAAGCCAGTTGCCGTTCGAAAGATTCGAGCCCGGTGCGCACCCAATGGCGGTACCACGTGTTCTTGGCTTCTTCGTCCACCTTCAGTTCCTTGCTCAGGTACTTCAGCACCCGCAGGTTGTTGACGGGGTGGATCTCGCAGGCGATGGACTGCGCCAGCGCGCGAACCCGTGCACGGCCCAAGGCGTCGGCTGGCACCAAGGCGGGTGTGGGGTAGGTCTCATCCAAAAACTCGATGATCGCCATCGACTGCGACAGCCGTGTGCCATCGTCCAGCTCCAGCGCGGGCACCAGTTGGTCGGCCGCAATGTCGGCGTAAACCGCCTGCTTGTGCTCGCCTTTGGCCAAATGAACCGGCACGTATTCATAAGGCAACCCCTTGAGCGCCAGCGCAATGCGCACGCGAAACGAGGCCGAGGATCGGAAGTAGTTGTAGAGCTTCATGGCGCGTAGCGTATACCGAACGACGCCTGCATGACAATGGCATTTTGGGCGACTCATTCGTTGGGTGACGCCCAACCACCAACGGGTGGCGCGCACCCCCAGGAGCAGTGGAATATGGAAAAAACCGACGCGGTATTCAATTCGTCCCGGTGGAGCGAAGCCCAGCTGCACGATGTGGTGAGGCAGACGCGGCAAGACCTGCACCCTGACACAGCCTCGCTGCCAACGAGCATTCAGGCCTCCAGCTCGCTGGATCGGGACCTGGGCTTCGACAGCCTGGGGCGCATGGAGTTGCTGCTGCGCATCGAGTCTGCCACCGGCATAGCGCTGCCCGAAGACACGCTGGAGAAAGCGGAAACTGTGGGTGACCTCTGGGCGGCATGGCTAAGAGGATGCACACAACCGGCCACGGCGAACGACCAAGTGCCGCCGAGCTGTGTGGCAACCCCTGTGGCGCCCATCGCGGCTGTAACAACCAGCCCCGGCGCACCCTCATGGGACAGCGCACAGACGCTGCTGGAGGTGCTTGACGCCCACCTGGCGGCTCACCCAGATCAGGTGCAGATCGTCTATTTGGCCGACAAAACAGAAACCCCAATCAGTTACCGGCAGTTGTACGAGGCTTCGACCGCGCTGGCCATGGGGCTGCAGCTGGCCGGGCTCGAACCGGGCCAAACGGTGGCCATCATGCTGCCCACCTCACCAGCCTACTTCTTCACCTACCTCGGCATCCTGCGCGCGGGCGGTGTTCCGGTGCCAATCTACCCGCCAGCACGCCCTTCCCAGCTCGAAGACCATGTGAACCGCCACACCGGCATTTTGGCCAATGCGCAGGCCGCCTTGCTGATCAGCGTGCCCGAAGCGATGAAGGTGGCCCGTTTGCTTCAGGCCAGGGTGCCGGGCATGAGAACCGTGCGCACGCCCGAAGATCTGATCGCCTCCGGGCAAGGACACCCGTTGGCTGCGGTGGCGGTCCGGGCAACCGACGTGGCCTTCATTCAATACACCTCGGGCAGCACCGGGCAACCCAAGGGCGTGGCGCTCACGCACGCCAACCTGCTGGCCAACATCCGTGCCATGGCCAACGCGATCGAAGCCACCTCACAAGACGTGTTCGTCAGCTGGCTGCCGCTGTACCACGACATGGGTCTGATCGGCGCCTGGCTGGGCAGTTTCACCGTGGGTTTCCGGCTGGTGGTGATGTCACCACTGGCCTTTTTGGGTCGCCCCCGGCGCTGGCTGGAAGCGATCTCGCACCACGGCGGCACGCTCTCGGCTGGCCCCAACTTTGCCTACGAACTGTGCATGAACCGGATCGATGACGCGGCAATGGTCGGCCTCGATCTGAGCCGCTGGCGGCTGGCCTTCAACGGCGCCGAGGCGGTGAGCCCGGACACCGTCACGCGCTTCGGCCAACGTTTTGCCGCCTGCGGGTTGAGCCCCACGGCGATGACGCCGGTGTACGGCTTGGCTGAAGCTTCTGTGGGCCTGCTGTTTCCGCCGCTCGGGCGCGGCCCGCGCATCGACACCATCGAACGGGACACCTTCGAACAAGAGCGCCGTGCGGTGCCCAGCCAGCAAACCACCGCGTTGCGTTTCGTGGCCTGCGGGCGTGTGCTGCCCGGGCACCGCATTCGCATTGTTGACGGTGCAGGCCAACCGTTGCCCGAACGGGTTGAGGGGCGGCTGGAGTTTTGCGGACCTTCTGCCACAGCAGGCTACTGGCACGCACCAGATCTCACGGCGCGCCTGTTCAGCGACGACCAGGGCGAATGGCTGGACACGGGAGATCGGGCTTACTTGGCCGAGGGCGAGGTCTTCGTGACCGGACGGGTCAAAGACATCGTGATCCGGGGTGGCCGCAACCTGTACCCGCAAGAAATTGAGCAAGCTGTGGGCGAAGTCAAAGGCGTGCGCACAGGATGCGTTGCGGTGTTCGGCCTGCGAGATACCGGCAGCGGCACCGAGCGCCTCGTGGTGCTGGCCGAGGTGAGCCCGCGAGAAGCACGTGACACAGCCGCCTTGCATGAAGCGGTCTCGCGCGCGGTGGTGGCTGCCATCGGAGAACCCGCCGACGACATCCTCCTGGTTCCGCCGCACACCGTGCTCAAAACCTCCAGCGGGAAAGTGCGTCGCGCGGCCTGCCGTTCGCTGGTCGAACAAGGGGGCCTGAACACCCCAAAAACCAGCGTTCGGGCACAGTGGCTTCGACTGGCCCTTGGCGCGCTGGGGCTTCGGTTGCACCACGGTCTGCAGCGCTGCTTGAGCGGGTGGTTCGGTGTTCGGGCTTTTGTCTTGTTCTGGCTGATGGTGCCCGCTGCCTGGCTGGTCACCGTGCTGCTGCCGACCCAGCCATTGGCTTGGCGCTTTTGCCATCGGGCTGCACGCCTGCTGCTGCGCTTGGCCGGCGCAACACCCACCGTGCACGGGCTGGAACACCTGCCTGCCGACGCCCGCTTTGTGCTGGTGAGCAACCACGCGAGCTACTTGGACGGACTGTTGCTGGTGGCCGCACTGGACAGACCGGTTGCCTTTGTGGCCAAGCGGGAGCTTGAGCGGCAGTGGGTGGCCGGGCGTTTCCTCAAGCGCCTGGGCGCAGCTTTCGTGGAACGATTCGACCCGCGCCGCAGCGTGGCTGACGCCCAGCACATGGCCGACGTGGTGCAGTCTGGCCAGGCACTGATGGTGTTCCCAGAGGGCACCTTTGTCGCAGCACCTGGGCTGCTGCCTTTCAGGCTCGGTGGTTTTCTGGCAGCGGCCACCGCCAAGGTGCCGGTGGTCCCTGTCACGCTGGGTGGCACCCGGCAACTGCTCGGAGACGGGCGCTGGTGGCCGCGCCCGGCGGTGCTGTCGGTGCACTTCGGCGCCCCGCTCACGGTTGCGCCAGAGCTGGAAACTTTTTCAGCGGCGGTGCAGTTGCGGGATCGGGCACGCCGCGTGATAGCCCGCCGACTCGCCAGCACCGAAACCTGAGCGGTACGCTGTAGCCCTGAAACACAACAAAAAGGCTGACAGCCGAGCGCTCACGCCTGCCCCCATCCCGCACTTTTCAAAATGAGAATTTCTGCTTGACATAAGGCAGTACACGACGGGTGCAGGCGGTATCCAATAACGGTATGGACACTTTGGCTGCTCGCATTTTGAGGGTTGGGTTGGCTCTGCTCTGGCTGTTTGGGTTTTGGCTGGGTGCGCTTGCTGCGCAGCCTCCTGCGCCAGCGGTTGCGGGGTCGCCCGTGCTGCAGGTGTTTGTGCGCGACGGCTGCCCCTACTGCGCCGACGCGAAGGAGTTCCTCGACGGCGTGCAGCACCAGCAGCCCGCGTTGCAAATCATCTACCGCAGCGTTGACACCGACCCGGCGGCCCGCGACGCGTTGAGCGCGCTGTCGCAAGCCCATGGAGTTTGGCCACCGGGCGTGCCTGCCTTTTTGGCCGCTGGGCAACTGATCGTGGGCTTCGAGAGCGCATCAACCACCGGGCAGGAGGTGCTTCGTCTCATCGACACCGGCACGCAGGTGCAGAAGCAGACGGTTGACAGCGCACTCTTCGGCACGCTCAGCGCACAGCGCTTGGGGCTGCCGCTGTTCACCCTGGCGTTGGGTCTGCTGGACGGTTTCAACCCCTGCGCGATGTGGGTGCTGCTCTTCCTGTTGGCCATGCTGGTGCGGCAGAACGACCGGCGGCGCACCGTGCTGATCGCGGGCACCTTTGTCTTCGTCAGCGGCGCCGTTTACTTCGCGTTCATGGCAGCGTGGCTGAACGTGTTTCTGGCGGTGGGTCTGTCGCAGCCGGTGCGGTTGCTGCTGGCGGGCGTGGCGCTGCTCATCGGTGCGTTCAACGTGAAGGACTTCTTCGCGCTCGGCCGTGGCTTCAGCTTCAGCATTCCCGAAGGCGCCAAACCCGGCTTGGTGGCGCGCATGCATGGCGTGCTGCAGACCCAGGCGCTGGCCGCGTCGCTGCTGGGCGTGGCGGCGCTGGCG
>JAUXXN010000032.1 GCA_030684755.1 Hydrogenophaga sp. | reverse complement strand
GGCGGGCAGCGGGTCAGCGTGCGGCGTCTACAGACAAGGCTGCACGCGCTTGCGCGAGTTCGGCTTCGAGCTGTGCCACACGATCCCGCAGCGCCACTTCCGCAGCCGACGGTGCGGATTCTTCGGGATGGTGATGGCCGTGGCCCATGGCGTGGTCCAGCCAGTGCACCCAAGCGTCCATGCCCTCGCCGGTGGTGGCCGATAGCTGCAGGATTTCAATGGTGGGGTTCACACGCCGCGCGAGTTGAATGCAGCGCGCCACGTTGAATTGCACGTGCGGCAACAGGTCGATCTTGTTGAGCACCATGAGCGAAGCCGCCGCAAACATGTCGGGGTATTTCAGCGGCTTGTCTTCGCCTTCGGTCACCGACAGGATGGCCACCTTGGCAGCTTCGCCCAGGTCCCACACGGCGGGGCAGACCAGGTTGCCCACGTTTTCGATGAACAACAAACTGTGCGCACCGCCGTGGTGGTGACCGTGCTCGTGTGGATGGCTGTGACCGTGGTGGTCATGGCTGTGGTTGCCGTGGCCGTGATCGTGGTGATGCAACTGCGCGAAGGCTTCGCTCACCATCGGCGCGTCGAGGTGGCAGCCCTTGCCGGTGTTGACCTGGATCGCGGGCGCACCGGTGGCGCGGATGCGGTCGGCGTCGAAGCTGGTCTGCTGGTCGCCCTCAATCACCGCCACGTGCAGGCCAGGCGCGTGTTTTTTCAACGCCTCAATCGTGGCGCACAGCAGCGTGGTTTTGCCCGATCCGGGGCTGGACACCAGGTTGAGCGCGGTCACACCGTGCGCTTCGAAGTGCGCCCGGTTCTGCTGCGCCACGCGGTTGTTGGCACCGAGAATGTCGGTCTCCAGCTTGATGGCGCGCGCCTGGCTCATGCCTGGCACCGACACGCGGGCTGCACCCGCGCCGAAATGCAGGTCGCCGTTGCCAGGGTTCACCTGCACCACACCGGCCTCGCCCGCTTGGGTTTGGATATGCCGGGCATGGGCCGGGCTGTTGTCACTGCATCCGCAAACGACACACATGATTTGTCTCCTTCTTCAGGTCCAGACACAGGGTGCCCGGACGGTTTTTAATCATCGCTCACCTGCATGTCGATAACACGCAATTCCATGCCGCCGGTAGGCTGTAGCTGGTAGCCACCGCAACCCGGGCAGGCGTCGCCCCGCTGGGCAATGGCCACGGTCTGACCACAGCCCAAGCACCAAGCCTGGCCGGGTGGCTCTTCAATGTCAATATGGGCCCCGTCGAGCAAGGTACCGGGCGCCAGACTCTCCAGCGCAAAGCGCAAGGCCCGCACGTCCACACCCGCGAGCTGACCGGCTTCGAGCCGCAACGAAAGCAGCCGCGAAAAACCTTCGCGCACGGCCGTGTCTTCGATCAGCTGCAACACACCACCGGCCAAGCTGGCTTCATGCATGTTGGGCCTCCCGAACAGCAGGCAGCGCAGGTGTCACCTCAAACGGCACGCAGGGATCGAACGCGGCCATGAGCAGGCGCACGCGGCGCGCCACGTCTTCGGCAGGCCGATCTGCATCCAGTGCGGCAATGTGCTGCGCCACCACACCCTGCGGATGGAAATTCCATTCGGTGGGCGCAAGCACGCGGCAGGTTGCCACGCGCGCGGGGGCCTCGCTCGCCGCTTCTTCGATCGACACCTGGTGCACGAGCAGACCGCGCGCCATCTCCACCCAAGCCATGCCTTGGCGCGGCCCGGTGGGGAGCGAGCCGAAAGACAGCCAGCCCCCACCGTTCTGGCCCGGTGCGTCGGGCAGGCACAAGCGGATCAGCTCGGCGATGCGGCTGCCCAGCAGAGCCCAAGGGGTGAGTCGCAGGGGGGCGGCCAAGCCGTTCAAACGCGTCCAGCTGCCGGTGTGCGCGCTGGCCCCTTGCCACTCGGGATGCAGCGCAAAACCGGGGCGCAGAGCCAGCGCACCAGACAGGGTCTGTTGGTCAAACATGTTTGCGTGGGCACGCAGCGCGGTGGCCGGGTCCAGCGGCACCGACGTGTCGGCCTCGCGCGCAGCACGCAACAAGGCGGGCAGCCAGCCGGTGTGGCGCAGGCTCCAGTCGTGCAGCCCCTCGGCGCCGCAAGCATCCCAAGCGCTAAGCCACATTTGGGGCGGCATCTGTAGCAGTTGAGTGTGTAGCCAGATCAGCGTGGCGGGCCAGGGGTCGACCCCGGCGGTGGGTGCGAGCAGCGGGCACACCTGCAGCGCGGCCTGCCCCTGGGCGACCCACGGCCCGTGCGCATGGGCGGCCAGCAGGCGCGGCCAGTCCAGGCCGATGCGGCGGATGTGCTCTTGCGCGGTTTCGGTGCGCAGGCGCTGCGCCACCTGTTGGGGCGCGGGCAACAGGCCGGGCGCTGCGGCTTCGATGGCGAGCTGCGAACACAGGCGGTGCGCGTGGCTGCAGAGGTTGAACAGGCTGGCCATCAGGCCGGGCAAAGCGCTCACCAGCTGACCTTGGGCCAGGCGCGGCGCCCAGTCGGTGCGGCTGCTTTGCAGGGCCTGCGGCAGCGGCGCACCCGGAGACACGCGCAGGCTACCGGCCAGTGAGGACAGCGCGGTGGTCATGCGGCGGCTCCCACATCCGGGCGGCGGGCCATGAAGAACGCTCGTCGCGGTGGCACCGGCTCGACCGCGATGGGCGCCACCACGTCGGCTTCGGGTGCGGGCCGGACCAGCGCCAGAGAGGCTAGCGCGGTCTCACGCGCCAGTTGCTGACTGGTGAAACCGTTCATGGGGGAGAACAACGCGCAGGTCTCGTGGTACCCGACGGCGGGGTCGTGCGCGCCGATGAAATCAAAACGCTCGCTGCCGAAGTCGCGCACCACGCTGCGCCCCACCCGGTTGCCGTGCGGTAAATTGACCGCAGGCAGGCGCAGCAGACTCATGAACCAGGGTGTGATCAGCACGCCCTCGGCCACGGATTCGGTCACGGAATCTGAGCCCTCTTCAGCAGCATCCGCCCATTTGAAGCCCACCGCCTCAACGCACAACGCGGTGTTCAGCAAGGGGATGCCCACCATGCGTTCGGTCTGCACGTGGCGGTAGAAGTCCACAAGGGTCTGCACGCGCGCCTCCAGCGCACACCGCAGAACCGGCTCTGCCGGGCTGCTGGTGGGGTTTTTCGGCAAGGGGTTCATTTCAATCCGTCAGCATCAGGAATTGCTCGGCATCGCCGTCGCAGTTCGGGCAGCGCCAGTGCGCGGGCAAGTCGGCGAACGGCGTGCCGGGGCCAATCTGCCACTGCGGGTCGCCTTGCGCTGGGTCGTAGACCCACCAGCAAATTTTGCATTCGAGCCGCGAACCGGGGCGCAGCACATCGCGGTTGCCCAGGTACGAGCCTTCAAAACCTTCAAAGCGGTCATTGCTCATGGTGTGGCGGGCTGGGTGGAAACGTCACACCGACTCAAGGTAGTTCATCACATCGGCCAGGCGCTCGTGCGAATCGCGCAGGTCTTCGGGCGCGGCCATGGCCACTTCGGGCATGTCCACCACCTCGACCGTGTTGAGAATCACTTTGTCCACGGAGTTGTAGTACACCACGCGCCAGCAGTTCGGCAAGCGCGTGTTGGAGATGCGGCAGTTGCCGTACCCGCGTGACAGCATCAACACGCGGCCAGTGCCCAGGTGGTGATCGAGAAAACCGATGTCTTCGGGCGTGACCGGCAACAGCGTGAGGTTGACCACGTGCGGCGTCTGGCCCGGTTTCCAGCTGGCCGCCTGGTCGCAGATTTCTTCCACCAGCAGGGGCGCGTTCTGCACGTTGGGCGGCAGCGGACCGGCCCACTGCGGCATGGCGCCCTGCGGCCACACATCGTCCACCGCCATGGCGCGCAGCAGCGCGGGCACCGGGCCAACCTCAATCACATCGTCGATCAACGCGCGCACGCCATCCACGGTGCGGAAGGTGATGAGGCGCCACACGCCCGTCAACACCGATTCTTGAACACGCACCTCCAGTGCGCCGTCTTCTTCGCGCACCAAGGCGCTGGCCTCGCCCTCGCCCATGATCTGGTTCACCAGCCGCAAGTCGGCCGCCGGCAATGCGGTCAGCGACACCTGGCCGCCCGGGCCGCGCTCGGCTGTGCGGTCCAGCAGCGCCAGCACCTGGTCCAGCACCACGCGGGCCGCATCGCATCCGGTCAGGTCTTCAGGCTCGGGCAGCACCGGCGGGCGGTAGGTGTCCATGTCTTTGGGCATGGGCAGGTAGTCCAGCGCCTCGTCTTCTATCTGCGTGCCCGGGCCAATGGCCACCAGCGGAATGGGGAAGTCTTTCATGGGTGTCCTCTGGGTGGTCGTTTGGTTCAATGGCAGCCGCTGTCGCTCGCTGCACCGGTCTTGCTCACCACCGGGATGCCGATGGTGGGTGCCCGCGAGGGCGGCATGGCGAGCGCGGCGGCCACGCCGCTCAAGTACACATCCCAGTCCTGCATGCCGGCGATGGCGGTGACGTACTGGCCATCGCGGAAAAACAGCAGCGTGGGCCAGCGCTGTGAGCCGTAACGGCGCGCCACCGCGTCCTCGTGGTCACGCGGCACCACGGCGATTTGAAAGCGGCTCGGAAAGCTCTTCATCAGCTCGGGCAACACAGCGGCCACGTCCTGCCCTTCGGGGAAACGCACCGGGTCGCCAGCGAGCAGCACCACGCGGTCGCCGCCGCCCGCGCTCCAAGCGGCCACGGTGGTCTCATCGACCCAGGCAGCGCCGAAGTCGCGCGCGAGGCGCATCACCAGCGGCGGCGCGGGGTTGGTGTCGGGCAGAGGCAGGGCAAAGGCCCGACTGGGTTCGGCAACGGCGGTGTTCATGAAGTTCTCCTGATTGATTTTTAATGCTGGCCGGACAGCTGCCGCAACTGTTCGGCGCTCATCTGAGAAGGCAAAACAAAGCCTGCGTCGCCCGTGGTGTCGAAGCCCTGCATGGCGCCCAGCACGAGGTCCAGCGCGCTGTTGACTTCGGCGGCGCGTTCGGCGCTGATGTGTTCGCGCGCATCGCCCAGGAACACCAGCAACCAGTCGCCCGGCGCCACCGTGCCGACCAGCGCGGTGGTCACCCGGCGGCGCTCGCCACGGCCTTCACACCAGGCGTGGCCGGGCTCGATGGCGGTGATCTGCATGGGCATGCCGATGCACATATCAAAACCCCACAGAGTGGCCGGAGGTGATCTCGCCCGGAGGCACCGCCGGGCCGGCTTCGCCGGACGGCTGGTGCCGCCCCCCTGGGGGGGTGACGCGAAGCGGCGCGGGGGGGCTTCTCAGAAAGCGTTCGTCGCCCAAACGGCAGGCCGCGTCGGGCGCGGGGCGCTGCGTCTCGTAGGCTGCCAACGCCAGTTCGTCCATCGTCACCGCCTCGCGTTCGCTCAGCGGCGTGCGGCGCGGCGCAGGCTCGCCACCCCAGCGAGCGATCTGTTCCACGCCCAGGGCCAACGCGTCTTCCATGGCGGCCTTAACAACCGGGCGCAAGCTGCCGCCGTAGTCGTCCAGCTCCTGCGGCTGGCAACCGATCAGCAACACCTGCTGCGGGTACTTGCCGGTGAACGTGGCCAGCGACAGCACTTCCTGAAAGCCGGTCTGGTGCAAGCTCATCTTTTTGGCGCCCATGAAGCGCGGCACGGCGTCGTCGCGCACCTGTTTCAGCGTGCCAGGCACCAGGCCGTAGTCGATGGCGTCGAAGATCAGCAGCGCGTCGGCCGCCTGCACATGCTGGATCAGGTACAGGCCCTGCGTGCCGCCGTCGATGAGCGACACGTGTTCGGCAAACTCATAGCGGCGTTGCAGCGCTTCGATGCAGCGCACACCAAAGCCCTCGTCGGCCCAGAGCAGGTTGCCAATGCCCAACACCACGATGGTCTGCGGCTGGGTGGGTGTGCCCCCACCGGGGTTCCCGGCGGTTTCATTCGGATAAAAGTGCATGGCGGAGCGTCCAGCCTGTCAGTCTTTGAATGTTCGGCTGCCCGAGATCATCGTGGACACGATGGACTGGCGACCCATGATGTCTTCGCGGATCGCGGCGTACACGTGCAGGATCACAAAAATGATCATGGCCCACATGCCCATGCGGTGCCAGGTGTGCACGTCTTGGCTCTGGCCGAACAGCGGAATCACCCAACTGGTGAACAGCGTGTGCGCCCAAGAGCCAGATTGGGTGCCTTCCCCGTACAGCGCGAAGCCGGTCACGATCATGAAGAGGGTCAACATCAGAAAACCACTGAACATCGCGAACCGGGCCAGCGGGTTGTGGCCCACGTACTGGTTGGGCTTGGGCACGATGAACAGGTACCACAGCAGCATCTTGAACACCTCTTTCCAGTAAGCCTTCTGGAACAGCGGCACCCAAAACAGTTCGCGCGCATGGTGGTTGCCCACGATGGCCCAGTAAGCGCGCCCGAGCAAACCAATAGCCAAGATGTACCCGGCCGTGAAGTGCGCGAAGCGGATGTAGCCCATCAGGTAGTTGTCGATGGCCTCGCCCGGCATGGTCGGCAGCGGCACGCCGATGAAGTAGCCGGTGATGCACAGCACGGTGATGGCCGCGACGTTGACCCAGTGCCAGACGCGCACCGGCGCTTCGTACACATAGACCGACTTGGTGGACTGGCCGTGCGCGACCGCGCTCTCATCGATGCCGGTGACATCGGCCAGGCGCTGTTGGGCCAGTTCTTGGGCAGACAGTGGGGACATAGCGGGCTCCTGCTGAAGACGGCGGGGTTACAAGGCCTTGGTCTGATTTCGGCGGGCGCGCCAGCGGCGAACCGCCAGAACGCCGACGACCAGCGCCAACAGGATCAGTCCCTGTTCCAAACCGACCGCGTGCGTGAGCATGTCCCACAGCTCGTGCGGTCCATGACCTCCATGGGCCTGGGCTGCGCTGGTCGCACCGGCCAGCAGGGCGGTTGCGGTGGCTCGACGAATGTTTTTCAATTGCATGTGTTTCTCCTCGTTTTTTGGTGGGTGTTAGCGGACCGTGACGCGGCTCATTTCTTGGCCGTCTTCGCTCATCACGTGGGTGGAACAAGCCAGGCAGGGGTCAAAGCTGTGCAGCGTGCGCAAAATCTCCAGCGGCTGCTCGGGGTTGACCATGGGCGTGTTCATCAGGCTGGCCTCGAAGGCGCCGATCTGGCCCTTGGTGTCGCGTGGTGAGCCGTTCCAGGTGGTGGGCACCACGCACTGGTAGTTCTCGATCTTGCCGTCCTTGATCTTGATCCAGTGGCCCAACATGCCGCGCGGCGCAGCCACCGAGCCCACGCCTTTGGCTTCTTTGGGCCAGGTAGCCGGGTCCCACTTCTCCACGTTGGCGGTGCTGCTGTCGCCGTTCTTGATGTTCTGCACCATCTGGCGGAAGTCGTCCATCATCATCTCGCCGCAATACTGGCTTTCCAGCGCACGGGCCAGGGTGCGGCCAATGGTGGTGGGCAGCAGTTGCTTGAGCGTGAAATTGGTTTCCGGCAGACCCAGCGCCTTGGGAATGGCGCTGTTGATGGCCACGGCGGACGCGTCCACCTGTTCTTTCACGCGCTGGCAATACTTGTTGCCTTGCGATGCGTGCACATAACCCAAGATGTAGCGCGACAGCGGGCCCACTTCAACCGCGTGACCGCGCCAGCGCGGTGCCTTTATCCAAGAGTATTTGGCCGACTCGTCCACCGCCTCAATCTTGGTGCGCGTGCCCTTGAAGTTCGGGCCTTCGGGGTTGTAGTTGGCTTCGGTCACGCCGTCCCAAGGGTGCAGTCCCTTGTTTTCGTCGGCGTATTTGTACCAGCTGTGGCTCACGAACTCTTGCACCTGCTCGGGGTCGCGCAGGTCGATTTCGTGGATCTTGTCCCAGTTGCCATCCAGAATCACGCCGCCGGGCAGTTGGTGGGTGCTGAAGTCGTAAGGCACTTTCTCGTAGGTGCCGTAATCGGCCACGTTGGTGGCGGCCAGCCCGCCGCCGTACAGCCAACCGGCGTTCTTGTAAATGGTGCCAATGGCCAACACGTCGGGGATGTAGACGTTGTTGTTGAAGTCGATCATCTCTTTGATGCGGGCTTCAACGAAGTTCAAGCGCTCCATATTGATGGGCGCACCGGACGCGCCATCACCGCCGATGTTGATGGCGCAGGGCACACCACCCACCATGTAGTTCGGGTGCGGGTTTTTCCCGCCAAAAACGGTGTGCACCTTCACCCACTCTTTTTGCAAGTCCAGCGCTTCCAAGTAATGCGTCACGGCCATCAAATTGGCTTCGGCTGGCAACACATAGGCCTTGGAGCCCCAGTAGCCGTTGGCAAACGGCCCGAGCTGGCCGCTCTCAACGAACTTCTTCAGGCGGTTTTGCACATCGCGGAAGTAACCCGGCGACGACATCGGGTGCGCGGGCGACACCAGGTGTTGCAGGTCGCTGGTCTTCTTCGGGTCGGCCTTCAGGGCGGAAATCACGTCCACCCAGTCCAGCGCGTGCAGGTGGTAGAAGTGCACCGCGT
>JAUXXN010000579.1 GCA_030684755.1 Hydrogenophaga sp. | reverse complement strand
CGCGCGGCGCGAAGCCTCGCCAATGACCGAGAGCATGAGCGTTTCATCGGCTTCGCTGATGCCGATGTGGCGGGCAATGAACTCGCTGGCGTTTTCGAGTTGATCGAGGGGTTTGACAGACGGCATCAGCATGGGACGACCTCGTTCAAGCCGAGAAAGCGGCGTAGGCGGTTTCGTCCAGCAGGGCGTCCAATTGGACTGGGTCGGAGAGCTTGACTTTGAAGAACCAACCGGCACCCAGTGGGTCGCTGTTGGCCAGCGAGGGGTCGTCGCGCAGGGCTTCGTTCACCTCGGTGATGTCGCCGCTCAGCGGCATGTACACATCGGCAGCGGCTTTGACCGACTCGACCACACCGGCCACGTCTTTCTGGGCCAAGGTCTTGCCGACTTCGGGCAAATCGACAAAAACCACATCGCCCAGCGCGTCTTGCGCATGGTGGGTGATGCCAACGGTGGCGATGTCGCCGTCAACGGTGATCCATTCGTGGTCTTCGGTGTATTTCATGGTGGCGGTGGTCATGGTGGGCTCCGGTGAAGTGGGTGTGGGGTTGATCAGTAAGGCGGTGGGGCAGGGGGTTTATCCCCTGAAATAACGGTTCGGCACGAATGGCATGGGCGATACCTGCATCGGCACCACTTTGCCGCGCACGATGGCGTTGATGCGGTTGCCAGGGCTGGCGTGGGCGGTGCTCACATAGCCCATCGCCACCGGTTTTTCTGTGCTGGGGCCGAGCAGGCCGCTGGTGACTTCACCAATGGTTTCACCGTCAAGGCTTTGCAATACGGTGTGTTCGCGCACCGGCACGCGCTCCAGCGCTATCAGGCCCACGCGCTGGCGCGTCAGGGGTGTGCTGCCGTCCAGTTGGCCCAGCACCAAGTCGGCGCCCGGAAAACCGCCTGCGCGCGCGCCGCCGCTGCGGCGCACTTTTTGGATGGCCCAGTTCAGACCGGCTTCTACCGGCGTGGTGCGGGTGTCTATGTCTTGTCCGTACAGGCACAGCCCGGCTTCTAGGCGCAGCGAATTGCGTGCGCCCAGGCCCACCGGTTTCACCTCTGGCTGGGCCAGCAAAGCGCGGGCAAAGTCGGTGGCTACAAAGGCGGGCAGCGATATTTCGAACCCGTCTTCGCCGGTGTAGCCGCTGCGGGTGATGTAGAGGTCGGCACCGGCCCAAGTGACGCCCATGCCGGTCATGAAGATGAGTTTTTCAACGCCTGGCAGCAAGCGCTTGAGGGCCGTGACGGCCTGCGGGCCTTGCAGGGCCAGCAGGGCGCGGTCAAATTGGTCTTCGACTTCGCACAGCGCATCCAAGCAGGATTTGATGTGCGCCAAGTCGCCGTCTTTGCAGGCGCCGTTGACGATGACGAAGATGTCGGCGCCCCGGTTCACCAACATCAGGTCGTCCAAAATGCCGCCGGCTTCGTTCAACAGCAGCCCGTAGCGCTGCTTGTTCACGCCCAGGCCGACCACGTCCACCGGCATCAGGGTTTCAAACGCGGCGGCTGCGTCGGGCCCCACCAAACGCAGCTGGCCCATGTGCGATACGTCAAACAGACCGGCAGCCGAGCGGGTGTGCAGGTGTTCGGCCATGAGGCCGCTGGGGTATTGCACCGGCATGCTGTAACCCGCGAAGGGCACCATGCGTGCACCGAGTTCAAGGTGCAGGGCGTGCAGCGGGGTATGTTGCAGTTCAGCGGCGGTGGGGGTTTCAGACGCGTCGGACACAGCGGGCTTTCTGGAGGGGTTGCGGGTCAGCCATGGACAGCCATAAGCCAATTGGGGCAGGCCCTGGAGGGCTTACACGGTTCATCCGTGTGCTGCCCCACTGTCCGCTTTACCTGAGAGATTCACGCGGGCGATGCCGCATTTGCTCCTTCGGTGGGCTGTCTTTGCAACAGCCTCTCTCCAGTGGGGGACAGCGGCTTTGCAGCCGCTGGTTACCAGTCCTTTTGCCTGAGCGTTCAGAGCTTGCTGATTTTGCAAGCCGCCTGCGCCTTCGGCGGCCACCTTTGAGGTGGCTCTCTCCTGGCCGTGCGAGTTTAACGGAATCGGCGGGCCGCTTGGCGTTCGGCCGGGCTTTAGATCAGGGTTTCGACCAGCTCTTGCGGCAGCAGTCTGGACAAGCGCTGGCTGATACCGTCAGCCCGTTCGGGGCCTGCCAAGACCTCCACATCGACCAGCATCTGGCGGCCCACGGCCAACATGGTGGCTCCGTCACGAGCTTCGCGCAGAGCGTCGCGGTAGTGCTGCGCCAGGGCTTTGTTGCGCGGGGCAAACAGCCGTTCGCTGATGTCAAACAAAAACATGCGCGCCGAAGCCAGCGACGGTGTGCCGTGAATCGGGTCGCCGTGAATCGGTTCAGGTGCAGGAGCAGGTGCGGAACGCGAAACAGGCGGTTTTTTGGGTTCTGCGGGAGTAGATTTGGAGGTGGCTTGGGTGTTGATTCGTTGTATGAATTCTTGTTGCAGCAGCTGATCAATCAACTTTCGACCTTCTCCACCAAACAGTTCTCCGATGCCTTCCTCAGGCTGCTTTCCATCGATCAGCAACAGCACGGCCCGCTCTCGTTGCCCCAAAGATCGGTTGCCCGGGCGCAATTCATGGCGACCTTTTTCAGACTTGATCAACATGCGAACTCTCCAACGTAGGGAAAGTGGTATGTTGATGTTGCTTTGTGTCGCTGGTATTACGAAGATGCTCGGAGTAGATCAATTACTCTCAAAACCATAGCAGTTCCCGCCGTGGTTCATAACAATTTGGCAATGTGCTCGGTGGCGAGATGCCTCAATCCGGCGCGCGTTGGGCTCGTCGGTCGCCTCTATCCATGCCAGCGCCTGTTCGCGGCTGCGCCCAAATTGCTGATGTCGCTGTGCAAGCCGCTCCAGGCGCAAGGCCGGGTCCACCTGCAAATACCAAACTTCGTCCAGCAGGTTTGCCACGGGAGCCCAACCTGCTTCGTCCAGCAAGATGTAATTGCCCTCGGTGATGATCAATGGTGTGTGACCGTGCACGGGCAGGGCGCCCGCCACAGGCTCTTCCAAGTCGCGGCGGAAATCGGGTGCGTAAACCACCTCGTCAAGCGCTTGTGCGCGCAGGCGGCGCAGCAGCGCGGCGTAGCCTGCGGGGTCAAAGGTATCGGGTGCACCTTTTCGATGGGCACGGCCCAGGCGCTCCAACTCCACTTGGGCTAGATGAAAACCGTCCATGGGCACCGTTTGGGCCAGCGACTCCAGACTTTCTGCCATGAGGCGGGCCAATGTGGATTTGCCCGAGCCGGGTGGGCCCACTACGCCCAGCAAGCGGCGCGGGCCGCTGGCAAGCTGCCCCAGGCGGCTCACCATGTCGCTGTGCAGGCTGAGCACCTTTTTACATGCCGGCGTAGTTCGGCCCACCACCGCCTTCAGGCGTGACCCACACGATGTTTTGCGTCGGGTCTTTGATGTCGCAGGTTTTGCAGTGCACGCAGTTCTGGGCGTTGATTTGCAGCCGGTCGCTGTTGTCGGCGTTCTTCACGTATTCATACACCCCGGCCGGGCAATAGCGGCTTTCCGGCCCGGCGTACTTCGCCAAGTTGATGTTCACCGGCACGCTGGCGTCCTTCAGTGTCAGGTGCGCGGGCTGGTGTTCTTCGTGGTTGGTGTTGCTGATGAACACGCTGCTCAAGCGGTCGAAGGTGATCACGCCGTCGGGCTTGGGGTAGCTGATCTGCGGCATGTCGGCGGCAGGTTTCAGCTTGGTGTGGTCTTTGGTGGTGTTGTGCAGCGTCCAAGGCGGGTTGCTCACGCCCACCTTGGGCAGAAACCAGTGTTCAACGCCGGTCATCATCTTGCCCAACAGCGGGCTCTTTTTGAACCAGTTCTTGAAGTTGCGGTACGTCCACAGCTCTTCATACAGCCAGCTGTTCTTGAAGCCGGTCTCGAACGCGGTCAGTTCATCGGACTGGCGACCTGCGGCCACCGCTTCAAAAGCCGCTTCGGCGCACAACATGCCGCTCTTGATCGCCGCATGGCTGCCCTTGATGCGAGCAGCGTTCAAAAACCCCGCGTCGCAACCCACCAGCGCACCGCCGGGAAACACGGTTTTGGGCAGGGCTTGCGGCGTGCCGTTGTTCAATGCGCGGGCGCCGTAGCTCAGGCGCTTGCCGCCCTCAATGTGCGCTTTGATGCTGGGGTGTGTCTTCCAGCGTTGCATTTCTTCAAACGGGCTCATCCAGGGGTTTTGGTAGTCCAGACCAATCACGTAACCCAGCGTGACTTTGTTGCCCTCCAAGTGGTAGAGGAAACCACCGCCAAACGCGTCGTCGTTCAGCGGCCAGCCTGCGGTGTGCACCACCAAGCCCGGCTTGGCTTTGTCAGCGGGCACTTCCCACAATTCTTTGATGCCAATGGCGAAGGTTTGTGCGTCTTTGCCTTCGTCGAGCTTGTACTTGGCTAAGAGTTGTTTGCCCAAGTGGCCGCGCGCGCCTTCGGCGAACACGGTGTATTTCGCGTGCAGTTCCATGCC
>JAUXXN010000577.1 GCA_030684755.1 Hydrogenophaga sp. | reverse complement strand
GTGGCCACGCGTCCGGCCTGGTCGTATTCCAGCGGGCCGTGCTTGATGGTGTTGGTGCTGCCCCCCATGCCCCGGCGCGAGAGGGCGCGCACCCGGGCTTCGAGTTCCTGCAGCGAAAATGGCTTCGCCATGTAATCGTCGGCGCCGTAGTCCAGGCCCTTCACGCGCTCCTCCACGCTGTCGGCCGCCGTCAGGATCAGCACCGGCAGCGACGATCCCCGCGCCCGCAGCCGCTTGTGCACCTCCAGCCCGTGCAGCTTGGGCAGGCCCAGATCCAGAATCAGCAGGTCGAACTCGTTGTTCGTCATCAGCGCGGCGTCGGCCTCGCTGCCACTGGCCACATGGTCCACGGCGGCCCCGGCGGCGCGCAAGCTGCGCAACAGGCCATCGGCCAGAACCTGGTCGTCTTCGGCAATCAAAATGCGCACTTTTGTCTCCTCTGAGCGGGCGAAGCCGTTTTTTCTTGAGCTGGATGGCCCAGTTGTCCAAGGCACACAAGAGCCTTGTCAGCAGAACCTATTTTGAAGCTTACATTTTAGGCTCTGCCCCAACCGTTGAATGCTGTTATCCCCTTGGGGTTTTACCGGGTCGTGGCGTACCGACGCGCATCCAACGCCTCCGATCCGTAGGCCTCCAGCCCCAGCGCTACCACCGTGGCCACGTCGGCGCCCACCTGCGCACGAAATTCGCTTTCTGCCTGAGCCACCGCCTGGCGAAAGGCTTCCAGCCAAAGCAGCCCCGTGTCGGTGAAAACGATGCGCCGTGCCCGGGCGTCCAGCGGATCGGGCTCGCGCCGCACCAGACCCCAGGCGTCGCACTGGGTCACCAGGTCGCCCATGGCTTGCTTGCTCATGCCGGCCTGCTGGGCCAGATCGGTCAGGCGTGAGCCGTTCAAGCCCAGATGGCGCGTGATGTGCACATGGGCCGCCCCAATCTGCGCGCGCGCGGCCAAGTTTGACAGGGCCAGCGGCACCTCTGCGTTGTGGGCCATCAGGTGCAACACCCGCTCATCAAAGCGGCGCAGGGCCTGGCCCATCAGGCGGCCCAAGTGGCCGCTGCGCCAGCGGTCATCGGGCGCAGTGTTCTGTGTTTCGGGCATGGTTTCATGGTGGGATTTCAGCATGGTTAAATGGTAAGGCAAACTGACCATAAAACTCCATGCCATCGTTTTACTTGGCTGTAGACTGCTGTTCAAGCATCCAGTCTGTACACAACCACACATGCTGGACACGACCCACCCACCCCCACGCTCAGGAGCTCTACATGGACGCAGCCGTCAAACCCAACCCCCTCAACAGCGAAAAAGCCAAGGCCTTGCAAGTCGCATTGGCCCAGATTGAAAAACAGTTTGGCAAAGGCACCATCATGCGGCTGGGCGAGGGCGAAGTCATTGAAGACATCTCGGTTGTCTCCACCGGCTCCCTGGGGCTGGACATTGCCTTGGGCGTGGGCGGCCTGCCGCGTGGGCGGGTGGTGGAAATTTACGGCCCGGAATCGTCGGGCAAAACCACGCTGACACTCCAAGTCATTGCAGAGATGCAAAAACTGGCCGGTACCTGCGCGTTTGTGGACGCCGAGCACGCGCTGGACATCCAGTACGCCCAGAAGCTGGGCGTGAACCTGCAAGACCTGCTGATCTCCCAGCCAGACACCGGCGAGCAAGCGCTCGAAATTGTGGACTCGCTGGTGCGCTCTGGCGCGGTCGATTTGATCGTGGTGGACTCGGTGGCCGCGCTCACACCCAAGGCCGAACTCGAAGGTGAAATGGGCGACAGCCTGCCCGGCCTGCAGGCCCGCCTGATGAGCCAGGCGCTGCGCAAGCTCACCGCCCACATCAAGAAGACCAACTGCATGGTCATCTTCATCAACCAGATCCGCATGAAGATCGGCGTCATGTTCGGCAGCCCTGAAACCACCACCGGCGGCAATGCGCTCAAGTTTTACGCCTCGGTGCGCCTGGACATCCGCCGCACCGGCACCATCAAGAAGGGCGAAGACGCCATTGGCAACGAAACCAAGGTCAAGGTGGTCAAAAACAAGGTTGCGCCGCCCTTCAAAACGGCCGAATTCGATATCCTCTTTGGCGAAGGCATCAGCCGCGAGGGCGAAATTCTGGATCTGGGCGCCAACAACAAGGTGATCGAAAAGTCCGGAGCCTGGTACGCCTACAACGGTGAAAAAATCGGCCAGGGCCGCGACAACTCGCGCGAATTCCTGCGCGAAAACCCCGATCTTCGCGTTGAAATCGAAAACAAAGTGCGCGCGGCACTGGGCGTGCCCCTGTTGCCGGTGGATGAAACCGCCCAGAGCAAAGGCGGTAAAGCGGCCAAGGCCGACAAAGCCACCAAGGCGGAGAAAGCAGCTGCGAAGTCCGAACCAGCCGCCCCGGCGGCCGAATAACGGCCCCAAAAAGCACCGCCTGAGCCTCGGCGCAGGCGGTCTTCCCACAATGGCTTTTCATCAAATATCGCTCAAAGGGCGGGCGTTGCGCTTGCTCAGTGGCCGCGAGCATTCGCGTGCTGAGTTGGAGCGCAAGCTGCGTGCCCATGAGACCGAGCCCGGCGAGCTGGCGCGTGCGCTGGATGAACTGGAAGCCAAAGGCTTCATCAACGAGCAGCGCGTGCTCGAATCGGTGGTGCACCGCCGCGCCGCCAAAATGGGCGCCGCCCGGGTGCGCCAAGAGCTGCAAGCCAAAGGCCTGAGCCCCGACGCCATGGCGCAGGCGGTGGCCGACTTGCAAGGCTCCGAAGTGGAGCGCGCCCGCGAGGTGTGGCGCAAGAAATTTGGTGAACCTCCGGCCGATGCCACCGAGCGCGGCAAGCAGATGCGCTTTTTGGCTTCCCGCGGTTTCGGTGGCGACACCATTCGCCGCGTGGTCAGTGGCAGCGACGACGATCTTTGAGGTCGCGCCCTGGCAACTGCGCCCCGGTCAGGCGGCGCAGCACCCTGTTTACAAACCGAGCATCAGCTGTAGGTTTTGCACCGCAGCACCGCTGGCTCCCTTGCCCAAGTTGTCCAGGCGGGCGATCAGCACGGCATGGTGGTGGCTGTCGTTGCCAAACACGCGCAACTCCAGTTTGTTGGTGTCGTTGAGCGCGGTGGCATCAAGCTTGCCGCTCTCTGTGGCGGGCTCCACGCTGACCCAGCCGCCAGCGGCGGCACTGGGCGCATAGTGCGCCACCAGCGCATCGTGCAGGTCGCTGGCCTTGGGTGTGCCCGGCAGCGCATCTAGGTGCAGCGGCAGTTGCACCAACATGCCCTGGCGGAAATTGCCTACCGACGGAATGAAGAGAGGGCGGCGCTTCAGGCCGGTGTAATGCAAGATTTCTGGAATGTGCTTGTGCGCCAACCCCAGCGCGTAGGACTCAAACAGCGGTGCTTCGCCCTTTTCATAGGCTTCGATCATGGTGCGACCGCCGCCCGAATAACCGCTGACCGAGGGCAGCGAGATTGGGAAATCTTTGGGCAACAGGCCCGCGTCCACCAAGGGGCGAATCAGGGCAATGGCACCGGTGGCGTAGCAGCCCGGGTTGGCCACGCGTTCTGCGTCAATCACCGATTCACGCTGGCCCGCACACAGTTCGGGGAAACCAAACACCCAGTCGGGTGCGCAGCGGTGTGCGGTCGACGCATCAATGATGCGGGGTTTCGGACCGGGCAGGCTGTCGATCATGGCCACCGACTCGATAGCCGCGTCGTCGTGCAAACACAAAATGACCAAATCGACCTGTGCCATCAAGTCGCGCTTGGCGGCTGGGTCTTTGCGCCGCTCGGGCGCGATGCTGACCACATCAACCCCCGGCATGTTGTGCAAACGTTCGCGAATTTGCAGCCCGGTGGTACCGGCTTCGCCATCAATGAAGACTTTGGCCATAACGCAGTTGCCTTGTCAGTTTAGATTCAGAGATGCATCAATATAATTATGCATTACGTAGCGCGTTGCAGTGCATTTCTTTGGTGCGCTGCAGCATGATACATTCTCCGGTTGCTGTTCCCAGCGCCCGATTTTCGGCCGCCTCTGGTTGGTCGTTGACCCTTTTATCCATTCCTGAGAGAGACCTCATGAAGATTCACGAGTACCAAGGCAAGGAAATCTTGCGCCAATTTGGTGTGCCAGTGCCCCGCGGCATCGCGGCGTTTACGGTGCAAGAGGCTGTGGAAGCCGCTCAAAAGCTGGGCGGCCCCGTGTGGGTGGTCAAGGCCCAGATCCACGCTGGTGGCCGTGGCAAGGGCGGCGGCGTCAAAGTGGCCAAAACCATTGAAGACGTGAAGCGCATTGCGGGCGAAATCTTGGGCATGCAGCTCAAGACCCACCAAACCGGCCCCGAAGGCCAAAAAGTGCGTCGCCTCTACATCGAAGACGGCGCCGACATTCAAAAAGAATATTACGTGTCGGTTGTGACCGACCGTGCAACCCAAAAGGTTGCGTTCATTGCCTCCAGCGAAGGCGGCATGGACATTGAAGAAGTGGCCCACTCCACGCCTGAGAAAATCATCACCGAGTTCATCGATCCGCTGACCGGTCTGGGCGACGAGCAAGCCACCAAAATTGCCAATGCCATCGGCATGCCCGAGGCTCCACCGCCCAAGCCGTGGACATCTTCCAGAAGCTCTACAAGTGCTACATGGACACCGACGCTTCCCTGGTGGAAATCAACCCGCTGAACCGCGACGGCAAAGGCAACGTGATTGCCCTGGACGCCAAGTTCAACTTTGACGCCAACGCGCTGTTCCGCCACCCCGAAATCGTGGCCTTCCGCGATCTGGACGAAGAAGACCCGGCTGAAGTCGAAGCCTCCAAGTTCGATCTGGCTTACATCAGCCTCGACGGCAACATCGGCTGTCTGGTCAACGGCGCTGGCTTGGCCATGGCCACCATGGACACCATCAAGCTGTTCGGCGCCGAGCCGGCCAACTTCTTGGTCGTGGGCGGCGGCGCCACCCCCGAGAAGGTCACCGAAGCCTTCAAGATCATGCTGAAAAACCCCGAAGTCAAGGCCATTTTGGTCAA
>JAUXXN010000568.1 GCA_030684755.1 Hydrogenophaga sp. | reverse complement strand
GATTTTAGGCCGGACGCCTTGCGCTCAGCGGAGGCGCTGCCAGGCCTCTGCGTCGAACCCCACGGTCACGTCATGCGCCCATTGCACCACCGGGCGCTTGATCACGCTGGGCTGCGCCAGCATGAGTGCCTTTGCGCTGGCGGTGTCCACCACGGCGGTGCGCGTGGCCTCGTCCAGCTTGCGCCAAGTGGTGCCTTTGCGGTTCACCAGGGGCTCCCAGCCCAGAGTGGCCAGCCATTGGTCGAGCGCCGCCTCGGGCACGCCTTGTTTTTTGAAATCGTGGAACTGGTGTTCCACGCCGTGTTCCGTCAGCCAGAGGCGGGCCTTTTTGACGGTGTCGCAGTTGGGGATTCCGTAGAGCGTGGTCATGGCGCCGATTGTCCCCGATGAGCGGTTGCCCGAAAAAGCGACACAGCGGACGCCGCCACAGGCGATGGGACAATAGACCCATGCTCAACATCGACCTGCCCCCACACCCTCAAACCCTGCCCGAATGGCTGGCCCACTGCGAGCGCCTGCACCCCGTCACCATCGATATGGGCTTGGAGCGTGTGCAGCGCGTGGCCCAGCGCATGGGCCTGGCCATGGGTTGCCCGGTGATCACTGTGGCCGGCACCAACGGCAAGGGTTCTACCTGCGCCATGCTGGAGGCGGTTTACACCCAGTCGGGTTACCGCACCGGTGTGTACACCTCGCCGCACCTGGTGCATTTTGAAGAGCGATGCCGGATTGCTGGCGAGCCGGTGGCCACGCAAGACCTGTTGCCCGCTTTTGCCGAGGTGGAAGTGGCCCGCAAAGGGCAGGGCGCTGACCAAGAAGAGGTCAGTCTGAGCTACTTTGAATTCACCACCTTGGCCATTTTGCGCACTTTGTCGCGCAGCGGGCTGGACGTTGCTATTCTGGAAGTGGGCCTGGGCGGACGGCTGGATGCGGTGAACATCATCGACACCGACTGCGCTGTCATCACCTGCATTGCGCTGGACCACATGGCCCTGCTGGGCAACAACCGCGAGGCCATCGGTTTTGAAAAGGCCGGCATCATGCGCACAGGCCGCCCAGTGGTGGTGAGCGACCCGGTGCCGCCGCAAAGCATATTGGACCGCGCGCTGGAAGTGGGTGCTGACTTGTGGCGCCTTGGCAAAGATTTTCATTTTGCGGGCGACCAGCAGCAGTGGGGCTGGGCCATGCACCCGTCACACGGCGGGCGACGCTATGCAGGCTTGGCTTACCCTGCGCTGCGCGGGGCCAACCAGCTGGTGAACGCATCGGGTGTGCTGGGCGCTGTGGAGGCGCTGCGGTCACGCCTGCCCGTGACGGCGCAGGCGGTGCGCAACGGACTGGCGTTGGTAGAGCTGCCGGGGCGTTTTCAGATCGTGCCGGGCACGCCCACCCTGGTGCTGGATGTGGCGCACAACCCGCATTCGGTGGCCGCGCTCACCGAAAACCTGGAAGCCATGGGTTACTACCCCACCACCCATGCCGTGTTGGGTGCCATGGCCGACAAAGATTTGACAGCTATGCTGGAGCGCATTGCGCCGCTGATTGACCACTGGCACCTGACCGACCTGCCGCTGGACCGCGCCATCAAGGCCGACGCGCTGGCGCAGTTGCTGAACAGCCTGCCGAACACCGCACCGGGCGGCAAAAGCCGGGTGGCGGGCTGTCACGCCACCCCCATGGATGCGCTGCAAGCGGCGGTGTCGGTGGCAGACCCCGCTGATAGAATCGTGGTCTTCGGTTCGTTCTTCACCGTGGGCGGCGTTTTGCAGGACGGCGTACCTCGAATGTCCGCCAAACACCTTGTTTCTTGATGCCGTCTGCGCCCAGCGTTGATGGTGTCAGGGTCTCTACCGCGAATGTTCAAATCCCGATCAGGCTCCCGCGGCAACCCGGCGACACACCCTCCCCAAAGTATTGAGGCCGTGCGGCGGCGTGCCCGTCACCGCCTCATTGGCGCGGCGGTGCTGGTGTCGTTGGGTGTGCTGGGCTTCTCTTTGTTGTTTGACACCCAGCCACGCCCGATTTCAGTGGACATTCCCATCGAAATTCCAGCCAAAAATGCGGTGCTACCCATCCAGGCTGCAAAACCAGTTCAACCCAGCAGTCCGGCTGCCTCTGTTGAACCCATGCGGCCCGTTCCGAGTGCGGGAGCGGTCGCCGGTGTTTCCACCAACGACAGCCTGAGTGCCCGCGAAGAAGTTGTGGATTCGGTACCCGCAACAACCCAGCCAGCCAAAACGGTGGTCAAGCCCGAAAAACAGCCTGAACCGGTGATCAAACCGCCAGCGCAAAAGCCCGATCCTGCCAAAGTCAGTGCCGCCGAAGCTGAGCGTGTCCAAGCGCTGCTGGATGGCAAGCCCCCGGTTGCGGTCGAGCGCATCGTGGTGCAAGTGGGTGCGTTCGCAGACGCAGCCCGCGCCCAAGAAGTGCGTCTGACGCTGGAGCGCGCTGGCCTGAAGACCTACACCCACGTGGCCGAGACTTCTGAGGGCAAGCGCATCCGCGTGCGTTTGGGTCCTTTTGCCTCTAGGGCGGAGGCCGACAAAGCCGCCGTGCGCGTGAAGGCGTTGGGCCTGCCTGCAGCCATTCTGACGCTGTGATGCTTGTTACAGCCATCCAGGCCAGAAACCCATGATGTGGATTGACTGGGTTTTGCTGGCCGTTTTGTTCTTGTCCGCTCTGCTGGGCTTGTGGCGTGGGCTTGTGTACGAGGTCATTTCCGTGGCCGGTTGGGTGCTGGCATTTGTGCTTGCGCAGGCATATGCCAGGGACGCTACAGCTTGGCTTCCGTTGGATGGTTTTTCAGCCCCGTTGCAGCTTGCCGCCGGGTTTGCTGTGGTGTTTCTGGCGGCGGCCTTTGCGGGCGGACTGGTGGCTTGGTTGGTTAAAAAGTTGGTTGAATCGGTCGGATTGCGCCCGGTTGACCGGGTGTTGGGTGGTGTGTTTGGGCTGGTGCGTGGTGTTGTGATCTTGCTCGGTGTGGCCGTTGTGGTGAGCATGACGCCGTTGCACCAGCAAGGC
>JAUXXN010000567.1 GCA_030684755.1 Hydrogenophaga sp. | reverse complement strand
CCTTGATGCGCAGCTTGAGGGTCTTGATCATGTGGTCCATACGATGCTGTTATTTTATACAGCATTGGCCATCCATCAAGGCCATTGTGCAGCTGGCGCTGCACGCGCTATCCCTCCCCGCCATCAATGACGGGGCTTCTCACGCATTTGGTGACGGCCTACGGTGCAGCCCAGATCGAACACGATCTGGCCATGGCTTTTGGAAACGAGTTCAACATCCAAGACGTGACGCCGTTTGCCCTGGCCGATCACTGTGTTCGGTGCGGCATAGACCGCAAATTCTTCGCACGGGAACTGAAGGTGCTTTGCGCCCTTGCCGTGCAAGTGACCCAAGACCTTTCTGCCGACCCCGTCTACACCCCAGATGAGCGCGCATTCATCCACGATCTTGCCAAGGCGGTACGCGAACGTGCCAGCTTGCTGAGCGCCATGGCTGTGCACATCGGCCGCTTCAAAGATTCCGACCTGATTTGAGGACAGACAGCAATGCCATCCTTCCGCACCTGGGTACTTTTGCGAAGCGTGTGTTCGTTGGACTTGGTCAACCCGGCCCCGGCTAAAGCCAGCACGCGTGGTTAATATGGCCTTACCAAGCAATGCAGGAACCGTCGCGGCGCTGGGGACCGCCCAAACCCTGGCCTGGGCCTCCACCTACTACCTGCCAGCCATGCTGGCGGCTCCCATGGCGCGCGATCTTGGCGTGGGCACGCCCACCGTGTTTGCCGCTTTTTCGGTCGCGCTGGGAGTTTCCGCACTTGTCGGCCCGTGGTCCGGGCGCGCCATCGATCGCCATGGCGGGCGTCCGGTGCTGATGGGCACCAGCCTGCTCTTTGCGCTCGGGCTGGCGGCACTCGGCACATCGCAAGGCGTGTGGTCGCTGTTTGCAGCCTGGGCGCTGATCGGTCTGGCCATGGGAAGCGGTTTGTACGAGGCCGCGTTTTCGGCCCTGGTTCGTCTGTACGGTCATGGCTCACGCAGCGCCATCACCGGCATCACGCTGATCGCGGGGTTTGCCAGCACGGTGGGTTGGCCGCTGTCGAGCTTGCTGGAGGCGCAGGTTGGCTGGCGGGGTGCCTGCTTTGCGTGGGCTGGTCTGCATCTGGTGTTCGGTTTGCCTTTGAACGCAGCGCTGCCGCGCCTGGCTGCGCTGGCACCGCCCGATCCGGCCCATCGGTTGGACGCGGACCGCGAACCCCCGCCCGCCGTTCGCCCGCGCCTCACCGCAGCGTTGCTGGCCTTCGTCTTCGCCGCCACCTGGTTCATCAGCACCGCCATGGCGGCGCACCTGCCGAGCCTGTTGCAAGCCAGCGGCGCGAGCCTGGCGGTTGCGGTGGGCGTGGGCGCGCTGATCGGCCCTGCGCAGGTGGCTGGACGCTTGCTCGAATTCAGCTTCTTGCGCCATGTTCACCCCCTGCTGTCGGCTCGACTGGCCGCAGTGGGGCATCCGGCGGGTGTGGCGGCCTTGCTCATCGCCGGGCCTGTTGCCGCGCCCCTCTTCGCCGTTTTGCATGGCGCCGGCAACGGCATTCTCACCATTGCCAAAGGCACGCTGCCGCTGGTGCTGTTCGGTCCGCAGGGCTACGGCCAGCGCCAAGGCTGGCTGATGTTGCCAGCGCGCCTGGCGCAGGCCATGGCGCCGTTTCTCTTTGGCTTGGCGCTGGTGCAATGGGGCTCCGGCGCGCTCTGGCTGTCCGCCGGCCTGGGCGCCTCGGCCCTGCTGGCGTTGATGGCTTTGCCCCGTGTGCGCACGGGGGAGGGCAAACAGCCGCCGACATGAATGCGCACTGGCGTCTGCTGCGCAGCGTGTACGTATTGAAGCCTCGGCGCCTTCAATAGCGCGGCACGATAAAGGTGCTTTTCACCTCAACCGGCTTGTGAGCGCTGGCCGTTTCCAGTCGCAACTCCTCGGTGCCCGAGATGCGCACGGTGTAGCCTCTGGCCTGCGCCAGGCTGTTGGTGATCTGCAGCCGGTAGGTGTTTTCGACGTCGCCGTTGCCGGTCTGGCGCACCAGCGCGCCGCGGTCGCGGCTGAATGCGTCCGGCATGATCCCGACACCAGATTTACGCGGAAAAACTTCTTGTAGATCGATTACTTCATGGCTGGATGTATCAATACAAGACCCCTTTGCCGTGACGCCGTGGCCATGGAAGTCCTGGCGAGAAAAAACCAGAACTCTTCCTCAAGCGTGTTGATAAACAGGCGGAACTTGACACGCACACAAGTCCTAAAAAAGTCCGTGTTCGCGCTGGTGTTCGGCATGGCGCTGCTGGGCGTGGCGGCGGGGATGGTGGTGGTGAATCGCAGGTCAACCAGATCAGCCAAGTTGGGCGCCTGCGTTGCGCTTCGCCAACCCCAACCGTTCAGTCGTGGCCTTCTCTTGACGAAGGGGCGCTTGGCATCCGACGTGCCGCACGGCATTCACGGGTACCGCCGTGCCCTGTGCATCAAGGCCAATACCAGCACGTCGTCATCGATCACCCGCACCACCGCGATGTAAGGCAGACGGTGCAACACGTACTCTCGCGTGCCAGCCACCCGCCCGGGACGGCAACGAAGTGGGAACAGGTGTAGCGAAGCCACTTGCGTCCGCATTCGCTCAAAGACAGCCGGCGCCACCTCCAGGCTGGCTTCTTCCACGTAGTACGCCAAGATGTCGTCGAGGTCGCGTCGGCGGCCTCTGTCCAGATCACGCGCGCCATGGGTACATCAGCGGTGACGGGCTCGGGCGTTCAAGCGGTCTTGCACGCGTGCCATCACATCCTCATGCTCGCCGCTGGCGGCGCCAACATCGTACGCAGCCAGCCGCTCGGACACACGCGCGGCAAACCACTCGTCGTAACCGGCTTCCTTGTCCATGAACATCTCCGGGATCAGCGTGTCCGCTGCATCCTGAATGGACAACATGATGCCCACCGGCCGGTTGTTCTTTGCCACCACCACAGGTTCGCGCTGCATGGCATCCAGAAACTCGCCAAAGTGGGTCTTGGCATCACGCGCGGTCATGGTTTTCATGCTGGACATCCTAAGCGACATAAAAGCCCACTTTAGTCAAGATGGTCACTTTGATCACTCTGCAGATCAAGACTTCTTCGCAAGTCCCAGTCGCTCGATGATGGCCTTCTCGGCGCGCAAGGCGTCGTGCAGCGCGCGCACCACGGCCGGGTCCATGTTTTTTGGGCCACCTAGACCAAAGGCAAGCGATGGGAGTCCATAGCGCGCGAGTTTGACAAGCCGCGTTCCGCTACCCGTATCTGCGCAAACCCGCTAACCTCCCCCCATGCCCTCCACCGCATCCCTCTCCACCAAGCTGGTCCGCATCGGCGCGGGTCTGCTCGTCGTGGCGCTGGCCTCCATTGGGCTCACGCTGTGGGTCACTTGGCAGCTTGAAGGCGGCGCGGCGGCGGTCAACGAGGCGGGGCGCCTGCGCATGCAAACCTGGCGGCTCACCAGCGCGGTGCAGGCCCAGTTGCCACCGGCTGAGGTGGCGGCCCTGGTGGCAAAGTTTGACAACAGCTTGGACCTGCTGCGCAGCGGCGACCCAAGCAGGCCGCTGTTTGTGCCCTGGGACGAGAGTGTGAGCCGCGAGTTTGCGGCCGTGCAGTCGCTCTGGCTGGTGCAGCGCAGCCTGTGGCTGCAAGGCGATGCCACCGCCGAATCGACCCAGCAAAGCGTGGCCGTGTTTGTGGAGGCGATCGACCGCTTTGTGCACGCGATTGAGGACGAGCTTTCGGGCCTGACCGCCATATTGAACCTGTTTCAGTTCCTCATGATGGCGCTGGCCATTGGAGGGGCGGTGATCATGCTTTACACCGGCTACCGCTTTGTCATCAACCCCCTGGCCCACATGCGCCAGGGCTTGCGCCAGTTGGAAGCGGGGGAGTTTTCGGTGCGGGTGGCGGTGAACACGCACGATGAATTTGGCCAGGTGGCGGCTGGGTTCAACCGCATGGCCGCCACGCTGCAGTCGATGTACGGGGGCCTGGAAAGCCAGGTGGAGCTGAAGACGCGCCGCATTGAAGCGCAGCGCGCGCGCCTGGAAGCGCTGTACGAGGTGAGCGCCTTTTTGGCCAGCGCCAACACCATTGAAGAGCTGTCGCGTGGGTTTTCTCAGCGGGTGCGCCGCGTGATGAAGGCCGATGCGGTGGCGGTGCGCTGGTCGGACGAGGCCAACCAGCGCTACCTGATGCTGGCGTCGGACTGCTTCCCGCAAGAGATGCAGGAAGAAGAGCGCAGCCTGCTGGCCGGGGCATGCGCTTGCGGCAATCTGCAGCCGGACGCACGCACCCGCGTGATACCCATCCACAGCCACGAAACCGCGCCCCTGCGCCACTGCGCCAAGGTGGGCTACCAGAACGTGGTGAGCGTGCCGGTGCGGTTGCAGCAGCGGCTGATTGGCGAAATTGATCTGTTCTTCCGGGGCGAGATCGCGCTCAACGCCGACGAAACCGAGCTGCTCGACACCCTGGCCAGCCACCTCGCCAGCGCCTTGGAAGGCCTGCGCGCCGCCGCGCTGGAGCGCGAGGCGGCGGTGGGTGAAGAGCGTGCATTGATTGCCCGCGAGCTGCACGACTCCATCGCCCAGTCGCTGGCGTTCCTCAAAATTCAGGTGCAGCTGCTGCGCTCGGCGGTGCAAAAAAACCAGCCTGAACGGGTGAACACCACGCTGGACGAGCTGGACGTGGGCCTGCGCGAAAGCATCCACGACGTGCGCGAGCTGCTGGTGCACTTTCGCACCCGCACCAACACCGACGACATTGAGGCCGCACTGCAGGAAACGCTGCAAAAGTTCCAGCACCAGACCGGCCTGCCCACGCGCCTGCAACTGGACGGGCAAGGCCTGCCACTGCCGCCCGACGTGCAGGTGCAGGTGCTGCATGTGATTCAGGAAGCCTTGTCCAACGTGCGCAAGCACGCGGGCGCCAGCCACGTCAGCCTGGAAGTCGTCAAGAGCGCCCGGTGGTGCTTCACCGTGCGCGACAACGGCACCGGTTTTGACGCAGCGCATGCACACGGCCCGACCCATGTGGGCATGAAAATCATGCGCGAACGCGCCGAACGCATCGGCGCCCAGGTGGACGTGGTGTCGGCCCCCACCAGCGGCACCGCCGTCACCCTGACGCTGCCGCCCTACCCCGTGAGTGCCAGCAGTTTGGGCACTGTGGGCCTGCCTTTGCCGGACAATGCGCCGGTTGATTTCGAGAACCCAGTACCCATCCCATGACACAACCCACACCGCCCCGCATCCAGTTGTTGCTGGTAGACGACCACACCCTGTTTCGGCGCGGCCTGCGCGCATTGCTGCTGCAAGATGAGCGTTTTGAGGTGGTGGCCGAAGCCGCCGACGCCGGTGAGGCCCTGCGCTGTGTCGAGCGCTACCGGCCCGACGTGACCTTGCTCGACAACCACCTGCCCGGCGTGCGCGGTGTGGACGCGGTGCAGGGGCTCAAAGAGGCCGCGCCCAACATGCGCATCCTCATGCTCACGGTGAGTGAAGACCAGGACGATCTGGCCGCCGCCCTGCAAGCCGGTGCCGACGGTTACCTGCTCAAGACGGTGGAGTCTGACCAGCTCGGCGACGCCATCGTCAAGGTGCTCGACGGTGAATCCGTGATCAGCCCGGAGATGATGACCAAGCTGTTCCATGCGTTTCGCAACCAGGCGCCCCGAACGCCCAGCGCACCGGTGGCCGATGCGGCCATTGCGCCTGCAGCCCTGCAGGTGCCTGCGCACAGCAAGGCAGATGGCCTGGCCCTGCTGTCGGCCCGCGAGCGCCAGATTCTGGCGCTGATTGCACGCGGCGACAGCAACAAGCTGATTGCCCGCGAACTCGACATCGCCGAGACCACGGTGAAGATCCATGTGCAGCACATCTTGCGCAAGCTCAACCTCACATCGCGGGTGCAGGCGGCGGTGTTCGCTGTGCACCAGGGTCTGCGCGGCAACGCCCCATAGTTCTTTCGGCGCCAAGGCGCCGGGCCAGCATCGTCCATCCGGACAGCCGCCGCGTGCCAAAGAAGGATGTTCAGCACGCACCGAACCCCGCACAGTTACCGGGTCACCCTGTCCCGCGTAGGGACATTGTTCGCAGGCCTTGTGTCGCCTGCCGACAGACCCCGCTTTTGAGGCGGTGGCCGGGTTGCGACACAGGCTTGTCGACCGGATCAACTGGAGAAAACAACCTGGAAGTCCTGCTGGCTTACGACCATTCGCGCCACGCGCGCATTGCGCTGGACGCCGTCAAGCGGCTCTTGGCCCACGAGCTGCCCCCCGTCACCCTTATTTCCGTCATTGAAGAGCCCG
>JAUXXN010000566.1 GCA_030684755.1 Hydrogenophaga sp. | reverse complement strand
GCCTGGGCCTGCGCTATTGAGCGGCGCGACGGCCCGAGCGCGCTGTGCCTCTCGCGGCAAAACCTGCCGCGCCTGAGCGATGCCAGCATGGTGGCCAAGATCCGCAAAGGCGGCTACGTGTTGGCTGAGGGCGAAAACCCTCAGGCCGTGATTTTGGCCACCGGCTCCGAGACTTCGCTGGCCATGGAGGCTTATGCAGCCCTGGCTGCCGAGGGCATCAGCACCCGCGTGGTGTCCATGCCCAGCAGCAATGTGTTTGACAGACAGCCCGAGGCTTATCAGGACATGGTGCTGCCGCTGGCCTTGCCCACCGTGGCGGTGGAGGCTGCGCACCCGGATTTTTGGCGCAAGTACGTGGGCCGCACCGGCGTGGTAGTGGGTATCGCGACGTTCGGCGAATCTGCCCCAGCCAAAGACCTGTACCCGTACTTCGGGATCACCAGCGCCCGCGTGTGTGAGGCCGTGCGCACCCTGGTGCACCGTGCTGCCCACCGCCGCGAGCAGCCGCTGCCCGACCAGATCGTTCCGTCCACGGATTGAAGCCCCGCCATGTCTATCGCTTATCCCTACGACCTGATCCTGTTCGACCTTGACGGCACGCTGATCGAAACCGCGCCTGAGATCGCCGACGCGGTCAACGACACACTGACCCGGTTTCAGTTGCCCCATGTCACCCAGCAGCAGGTCAACGATTGGATTGGCCACGGCACCCGCGAGCTGTTGATTCAGGCGCTGGCTTTTGTGGGCAACACCAGTGCCGATTTGGTGCGCCATTCCGACAGTTTCAAGCTGATCGAGGCCGAATTCGGCAAGTTCTACCAGCGCCGCTGCGGCACGCGCAGCCACCTGTACCCCCATGTGCGCGAGACCTTGCACGCCCTGCGCGCGGCTGGCGTGAAGCTGGTCGTGATGACCAACAAGGAAGGTCGTTACACCCAGACCGTGCTGGACGCGCACCAGATGGCACCCCTGTTTGACCTCGTGATCAGCGGCGACACCTTGCCGGTAAAGAAGCCCAATCCGGCAGGCATTGACCACTGTCTGGAGCGTTTTGGTGTGGCGCGAGAGCGGGCGCTGTTTGTGGGCGATTCCAGCATCGACGTGGCCACCGCACGCAACGGCGGCTTGA
>JAUXXN010000565.1 GCA_030684755.1 Hydrogenophaga sp. | reverse complement strand
CCTTGATGCGCAGCTTGAGGGTCTTGATCATGTGGTCCATACGATGCTGTTATTTTATACAGCATTGGCCATCCATCAAGGCCATTGTGCAGCTGGCGCTGCACGCGCTATCCCTCCCCGCCATCAATGACGGGGCTTCTCGCGCATTTGGTGAGTTCCTTCAGGCAAGTTGTCGTCATGGAGCACATCGAGGAAGGGGCTGTCGGCATTGTCCTTGAAGCGCAGTGCGCCAATGCGGCTGGAATCCAGCACCCCCAGCAAATAGTCCAGGTCTGACAGCTGTGCAGAACCGGCGTCTCGGCCGGCGTCTTTTTCAGCCTTGCGCCGTTTGGCATGGACGCGGTTAATGACACGGCGTCCCCAGCCATCAGGCTCAGTATCGGCAATAGCACCCGCAAAGGTAGAAGTCTCCTTGCTCCCCGTGCGGTATTGAAAGTCGGTGCTCAGGGGAAGGTCCGGAGACAGTGCGAAGCAATCTGGATGACTGAGCCAAGCGGGGGAGTACCGAAATGCCGAGACCTCCTTTTGCCCCTGTCTGGAAAATTGCAGTTCGCCCACTTCCAGTCCCGTGTCGCCCAGATAGACGAGCAGCGTCCGCGTTGTGTTGGTTTTTGCTTTTTTTGTCGTTGCCATTACAGGGCTCCACTGTCCGGGTTGGTTTTGCGTACCCGGATGCGTTTGGCCACCGCCTTGTTCATGAGCGCTAGGCCGAGCGCATCATTGGCGGTGTTCAAGGCCTTGTTGAGTTCGGGTAGGAGGTTCAGGATGTTCAGGACCCGAACCACAGCGCCCCACGACACTCCGGGGTCGCCCTGCTCCAGCCGGTAGAGCGTCTTTTTTGAGATGCCCGCCCGCTCCGCCATGGATGACGTAGAAAGCCCCCGGCGTCGGCGGGCCAGCGCGAGGTCATCCCCGGCAGCAACCAGCGCACGCCCCACCGGTAAGGGCATCGGACTTTCTGTGATGCGGCCGGAAGGTTTGGGTGTCACATTTAGTTTATCGGTCACATTTGACCTCTTAATGCGTTAATGAGTCATATTTGACCATTACACTACATCTTTCAGATGGACGCCAGTGCGTTATTAGAAACGGTCAGATATGGGTCAATATTTAGCTTAAGAGGTCACAAATGACTCGTTATCCTGAAGTCAGGCGCGAGAAGGGGCTGGAGGCTAGGTGTTGAAAACACCCACCCAACCGTGAGCGCGACATCATGTTCCTGTCGAAGGTGGCCGACCCCGAGCGCTGCCACGCGCTTTCAGGGAACGTCCATGACCGGTGAAGAGAGCGCCTACGTCTGCCTCTGGGAGCTAGTCCAACGAGTCAAGGGGGTGCACCCGAACCTGACCCCGCCGGCTCTCAGCGCGGCCAACGCAGCGTGAAGCGCGTGGTCATGGGCGTGTCGCCTTCGTCACGCAAGAACTGGGCCCCGAGCTGTTCGGCGATGCGCTCGACCAGGCGCAACCCCAACCCCAGACCGGCGGTGTCGGCCGTGGCCACGGTGGCGCCGGTGCCCGTGCTGGGGGGCTGCGGGCGGGCGCCACGCTGACCATCGTCGCTCACCGACAGGCCCACCGCTTGCGGTGTTTGCCACACATCCACGCACACCTGGGTGCCCGCAGGCGTGTGGAGCAAAGCATTCTCCAGCAGGTTGCGCAGAGCCAGTTCCAGCAACATGGGTTGGACGCGCACCGCAACCGGTGTTTCAGGCTGCACCAGCGCGAGTTCATGCCCGGTCTCATGGCCTCTTTGCGCATGCCTTGAAATCAATTCGGAAGCGAGGGCGCCCAGTTCAACGGGTTTTGGTGCTTCACCCGAGAGCCCGTTCACGCCAACACGCTGGGCCCGCGCCATGTCCAGCAACTGGGCCAGAATGTGCCCCGCGCGCAGCGCTTCGCGCTCCAGCTGGGCCAAGTGCTCGGGCGACGGTTCGTGCTGCGCAGCACGCGCCTGTAGCGCGATGGCCGACAGCGGCGTGCGCAGCTCATGGGCAACATCGGAGGCAAATTCTCGCTCGCGCTGCGCCCTTGATTGCAAGGTATCCACCAGCGTGTTGATGGCCTGCACGGTGCTGGAAAATTCGCGAAACCGGTGCTGATTGCCCAGCCTCTGGCCTGCAAACGCATCGAGTTCGGCCACTTCCTGGGACAGGCGGTCCAGCGGGCGCAGGCCACGCCGCAGGGTCCACCACAAACCCAGCGCCACCAGGGGCAACACCAGCAAGGCGGGGCGCGCCACGTGCTCCGCCACGTCGCGCCCCAGGTCCACCCGCTGGGCCATGTTCATGAGCACCGCCACGCTGCGGCGCGGCGCATCGGGCGCGGCGGTGGTGGGCGTTGCCTCAACCACCACCATGCGCCAGGGGCCGCTGCCCATCGGGCCCTCGTAGTGCCGCACAGACTCGCCCGCAGCGGGGGCTTGGGTCAGGCCCAGCCCGGCGGCTAGGCGGTGCGTGTCGGCCACCACGCGCTCGCCTTGCCATTCGATCACGGCCACGTCCTGCACGTAGCTGCGCAGCCCCTCGCGCGCCAGCGGTTGCGCCAACTCGCCCACGGCGCCCGGCGACACAGCCAGCCACAAACGGGCCACGCCCACCATGTGGCCGTCGCTAAGCTCCTCGGTTTCGTGGTGCCCGGTGTACCAGGCCACCGCCATCAGGGTCAGCCAGACCAGCGTCAGCGCGCTCAGCGTCCAGCCCCAGAGGTGGCGCCACAACACTTTTTGGCGTGGCCGCCGGGGGGCTGTGGTATTCATGGTGCGGTGGCGCTTGTCGGTGTCGGTGTGTCGGCCTCACGCGGAACGAAGTAGCCCACACCCCGCACCGTTTTGATCAGCGACTCCCCCAGCTTGCGGCGCAGGTGGTGCACATGCACTTCAATGGCGTTACTGTCCAGCGCCTCGTCAAAACCGTACAGCGCCGACTCCAGGCGCGACTTGGACAGCACCTGGGGCCGCGCCTGCAGCAGCGTGAGCAGCAGTGCAAATTCTTTGGCGCCCAGCGCCACCGGCACACCGGCCCGCTGCACCGTGTGCGCGGCGGGGTCCAACACCAGGTCACCGTGTTCAATCACCGGCTTGCTGCGTCCACTGGCCCGGCGCAGCATGGCGCGCAGACGCGCCAACAGCTCGTTGGCATCAAAAGGTTTGACGATGTAGTCGTCGGCCCCGCCGTCGAGCCCGCTGATGCGGTCGCTCACGCCGTCCCGTGCGGTCATGATCAGCACCGGCATGTTGGTCTGCGGCAGGTGTTCGCGCCCGGCGGGCCGCTCGGTCTGGCTGCGCAGCCGCGCCAGCAGGTCCAGCCCATCGCCATCGGGCAAGCCCAGATCGAGCAACATCACATCAAACGGCTCCACCGACAACGCGGTCCAAGCCGCCTGCAAGGTGGCACACACGTCCACCGCGTAGCCCGCCTGGCGCAGCGACGCGCTCAGGCCACTGGCAATACCGGGATCGTCTTCCACCACAAGTGCACGCATGTCAGGGAGCGGACTCAGGGTCCGAAAAAGCGAAAACTTCATTATCCGGCCCGGGCTTAAGCACCGCTTAAAGAAGCCGGTCCACAGTCCACCGGCATGTTTGACACCTTTCACACGGCGCCCACCGGTGGCACCCCAACCCAGACCAGCAGCCCTGCGCTCTGGCTCCTCGCTGCATGGGCGGTGACGCTGTTGTGGGACGCCAGCGGTGCCGACCTGCCGGTCATGCAGTGGCTGGGCACCGCCCAGGGCTTCCCGCTGCGCAACCACTGGTTGCTGGAGCGCGTGTTGCACGAAGGCTGGAGGCAGGCCTGCACCGCGTTGTTGGTGCTGATGGCGCTGTGGTCGGTGTGGCCTGCTCGCTGGGAGAGGCCTACCTTTCAATGGCTGAGTCTGCCCCGGCGCGAACGCCTGGTACTGGTGCTGTTGGTGCTGTTGTCTTTGCTGGCGGTCAACCTGATCAAGAACCAAAGCCAGACCAGCTGCCCCTGGGATCTGAAGATATTTGGTGGCAGTGCGGCTTATGTGTCGCACTGGAGTTGGGGGCAAAGCGACGGCGGTTCAGGTCGGTGCTTTCCCGGCGGACACGCGTCCAGTGCCTTGGGTTTTATAGCCTTGTGCCTGCCGTGGTTGAGCCCTGCGCAGACCCAGCCGACCCGCAAACGCGGGGTGGGGCTGAGCTGGTTGTTCGTGATTCTGGTAGCGGGTCTGGTGGCCGGTGGCGTGCAAACCCTACGCGGCGCCCACTACCCCAGCCATACGCTGTGGACGCTGGTGGTGTGCGCCGCCGTTTCGCTGCTGGGCTGGCGGCTGGCGCAGCCGTGGTTGGCAGGTGCCAAGATCTGATCTGTACGAACGCACGGCCAAGCAACAACACCATGGTGGTTTTGCGGCGTCACCAGCCCAGCCCAATTTTGAGCGGCAAATACACCACCATGCCCGCCACAATGGTGCCGAGCACGCCGCGCTGCCAGGCAAACCAAGCCAGCCCAGCGGCCACCGCAAACAAGCGGGCGTCTTGCCAGGTTTGAATCAGCACGCCCTGCGTCATCACCACTTCGGGCACCACCACGGCGGCCAGGGCGGCAATGGGAGCGTATTGCAGGCCGCGCTGCGCCCAGCCGGGCAGCGTCCAAGGTTTGCTGGATATAAAGAAAAACCCGCGCGTGACTACGGTGACCACGCCCAGCGCCACGATGGTGAGCAGGGTCCAGGGATCGACATCAAACACGGTGCGCTCCACCCGGCGGCTGGTTCCAAGGCATTTTTTCCAGCACCAAACAAATGGCCACTGCGCTGGCAATGGCCACCAAAATGTTGAGCTTGAGCGGCAAGGCAAAAGCCGCCACCGCCGCCGCACCGGCCACGCCCGCCGACACCATGCGCAGCTTGGAGCTGGCGAGCGAACTCAACACCCCCAGCAGAGCCAGAATGCCTGCAAAGCCCAGACCCCAGGCGGTGGGAATGGCGTTGGCCAGCGCAATGCCCACCAAACTCGCCAACATCCAGGCGATGTAATTCACCGCACAATTGCCCATCAGGTAAGCCTGCTGGCGGGCCAGTTCGTCGGGTGTTTGGCCGGGTTGGTGGTAACGGCGGGCAAAAAACACATAGCTCAGGTCGCCGGTCACGTAGCCCGACACCATGCGCTGCCAGCGCGGCAGGTGCATCATGTAAGGCCGCAAGTGGGCCGAAAACACCACAAAACGCAGGTTGACGCAAAAGGCTGCAGCCAAAATCACCCACAGCGGCGCACCCGCCGCGATCATGGGCACCGCCGCCAGCTGTGCGCTGCCGGCGTACACAATCAGCGTCATCAGCACCGCTTCCAGCACCGACAAGCCCGACTTCACCATGGCCACCCCTGTCATCAGGCCCCAGGCACCAATGCCCATGGCCACCGTGGCTTGGTCGCGCACACCTTCCCAAAATTCGGCGTGGCGGCGGGTTTCGGCCAAAAAGAACATCAGGGCGCTGCTTTCTGGGCCGCCAGTTGCGCGGGCGCAGCATCCAGCACTTGGCCCGGCACCAGCGCGAAGCCGCGCAAAAAGTCGGCGGCGGGCAGGCGTTTGCCACCGGCGCGCTGCAACTCGGTGAGCACCAACATGCCGTCGCCGGTTTGCACGCGAATGCCGTCGTCCGCCACCGACAGCACCTGACCCGGCACCGTATCGGCATCAGCGGCGTCAGCATCCGCAGCGCACAAGGTGTCGGCCTGCGCCATCCACACCTTCACCGCCTCGCCCGCCAGCGCCGTGGCCGCGCCCGGGAACGGGTTGAATGCACGCACCCGCTGGGCAATGGCCTGGGCGGACATGCGCCAGTCGATGGCGGCTTCGGCTTTCTCAATCTTGTGGGCGTAGGTCACGCCCACGGTGGGTTGCGGCACCGGCTTGAGACCACCGCAGGCGGCCAGCTCCAGCGCCTCCACCATCAGCCGCCCGCCCAGCGTGGCCAGGCGGTCGTGCAGCAGACCGGTGGTGTCGGTGTCGGTGATGGGCAGGCGCTCCAGCAGCAACATGTCGCCGGTGTCCAGCCCGGCGTCCATTTGCATGATGGTGACGCCGGTTTGCGCGTCCCCGGCTTCAATGGCGCGGTGAATGGGTGCGGCCCCGCGCCAGCGCGGCAGCAGCGAGGCGTGGATGTTGAAGCAGCCCAGGCGCGGCGCGTCCAGCACCCACTGCGGCAAGATCAGCCCGTAGGCGGCCACCACCATGGCGTCGGCCTGCGCGGCGGCAATGGCCTCGCGCGCCGCAGCCGCTTCATCGGGGTATTTGCCGTCCAGACGCAGGCTGTGCGGCTGCGCCACGGGTATCTGGTGCTCCAGCGCAAACTGCTTCACCGGCGAGGCTTGCAGCTTCATACCTCGTCCGGCGGGGCGGTCGGGCTGGGTCAGCACCAGCGACACCAGAAAACCCGCCGCGTGCAAACGCGCCAAGGCCACACGGGCAAATTCCGGCGTGCCGGCAAAAATGATGTTCATCAATCAGGACCGCGTTGCCTCGCGCTGCGCTTTCAGCAGCTTGGACTTGATACGCCCCTGCTTGAACAGCGACAAGTGCTCCACAAACACCTTGCCCATCAGGTGGTCCATTTCGTGCTGAATGCACACCGCCAGCATGCCCTCGGCTTCAAGCACCCGGGGCTGGCCCGCGCTGTCCAGCGCGCGCACCCGCACCGCCAGCGAGCGCTCCACGCCGTCGTAAATGCCCGGCACCGACAAGCAACCCTCTTCGCCTTTGCGTTTTTCAGGGCTGGCCCATTCAATCTCCGGGTTGATCAGCACCATGGGCTGGTTGCGCTCTTCGCTCACATCAATCACCACCAGCCGCTCATGCACATTCACCTGCGTGGCTGCCAAGCCGATACCGTTGGCGTCGTACATGGTGGCAAACATGCGTTCAATCAAACCGCGAATGCGGTCGTCCACTGCCGCCACAGGGCGGGCCACGGTGTGCAGGCGGGGATCGGGATAACAGAGAATATCGAGCAAAGGAGACGTGTTCATGGTCGGCGTGGCCACAGAAGAGACGGATTGAAAAGTTAAAGGGCAGCGGCCGGGGTGTCCCCAAGTGGCTTCTAAGATATATGCTTGCCCGTTTGTCGCTATTTTCGCCACTTTTGTCCACAGCCGCTCACGCCGTTCCCCGTATACATTGCCTAATCAATGGCTTGGGCGCAGAATCAAATCCAAATTGTCAAGAAAAAGCTGCGCTGCAATCTCGCCTCTGACCCCCGTGGTCTGGAGCTCCAGAAACCAGCCAAGCCTGCCCCAGGGGCCCCCACATGCCATTGAAGTCAAGCCAGTCACCTAACTCCCACCCTCTGCGGCCTCTGGCATGCGCCAGCGCACTGCTGGCCCTGCTGCTGGTTGGCAACGCCAGCGCACAAAACTTTCCCATCACCACCGAGCAACGCGCCACGGCAGGCCAAGTGGCACAAGCCGGTGTGGCACTGACTGAGCTGGCGCCCAACGCGCCCGACAGCCACACCGTGAAACGCGGCGACACCCTGTGGGCCATCTCCACCTTGTTCCTGAAAAGCCCGTGGCGTTGGCCCGAGCTGTGGGGCATGAACCTGCAAGAGATTCGCAACCCACACCGTATTTTTCCCGGGCAGGTGCTGTATTTGGACAAGTCCGATGGCCGCGCCCGCCTGAGCACCCGCCCACCCGGCGCCCAAAGCGACGACACCAGCACGGTAAGGGTGTCACCACGCACCCGCTACGAGAGCCTGGGCGACACCAGCATTCCGCCTATTTCTCTGCAAGCCATCGAGGCGTTTCTGACCGAGCCCATGATCGTGGACGAAGCCACCTTTGTGCGAGCACCGCGCATTGTGGCCACCCAAGAAACCCGCGTGCTGCTCAGCCGTGGTGACCGCGCCTACGCCCGTGGACAGTACAGCTCAGGCGCGCCCGGCGAGGCCCTGACCGAAACCCCAGGTCAGTCACGTGAACTTCGCGTGTTCCGCAACGCCGTTCCCCTGAAAGACCCCACCACCGGCGATATTCTCGGGTTTGAAGCCCAGTACGTGGGCAAAGCCCTGCTGGAACGCAGTGAAAGCAGCCGCGAAGTGACCGATGCCAGCGGCAAGGTCCAGACCGAACTGATTCCCGCCACCATCGACATCGTGGTGGCCAAAGAAGAAATGCGCGTGGGCGACCGCCTGCTGCCCGAGCCGCCGCGCGAGCTGACCAACTACATCCCGAGCGCGCCCGCCAGCGCCCAGACTGGGCAAATCGTCTCGGTGTCGGGCAACGCCGTCACCTTTGCCGCGCAAAACCAGGTGGTGGTCATCAACCGGGGCACGGCCCACGGCATCGAGCGCGGCCATGTGCTGGCCATCCAGCGCAGCAGCCATCTGGTGACCGACAAAACCGATGACGCCCGCCCGCAACTGCGCCTGCCCGGCGAGCGCAACGGCCTCATGATGGTGTTCCGCACCTTCGACAAGGTGTCTTATGCGCTGGTGCTTCAAATCACCGATGGCGTGAAAGTGGGCGACCGCTTCACCAACCCCTGAGCGGCTGAAAAGCCGACCCCGGATGGGCAGCGATGAACTAGCCAGCTGGCTGCGGTTGCTGCTCACACCCGGTGTGGGCAACGGGTCAGCGCGCAAGCTGCTGGCCACCTTTGGCTTACCCGAAGCCGTTTTCAGGCAAAGCCCGCCCGCGTTGAGGGCGGTGGTCGGCCCCAAGCCGGCGCAGGCCTTGCTCACCCCACCTGAGGGGCTGGACGCTGCCGTGGAGCGCCTGCAAACATGGCTGACCGAGGCCTCCAACCGCCACGTGCTCACCCTGGGTGATGCCCGCTACCCGCCCGAACTGCTGCAGATGGCCGACCCGCCCTTGATGCTGTATGTGCTGGGTGACTTGGATGCTCTGAACCACCCCCGCCGACTGGCCATTGTCGGCAGCCGCAACCCAACCCCACAAGGCGCAGCCAATGCCCGGCAGTTCGCCCGTGCGCTCGGAGAAGCCGGCGTGTGCGTGGTGTCGGGGCTGGCGCTGGGTGTGGACGGCGCGGCTCACGAAGGCGCGCTCGATGCCGATGCGCCCACCATCGCGGTGGTCGGCACGGGTCTGGACCGTGTGTACCCCAAACAACACCGGTCACTGGCCCACCGCATCGTGGCGCGGGGAGCTGTTGTGAGCGAATACGCCCTGGGCACACCACCCTTGCCAGCCAACTTCCCCCAGCGCAACCGCATCATTGCTGGCTTGTCCCAAGGCACGCTGGTGGTGGAAGCCGCCGTGCAATCTGGCTCACTCATCACCGCACGGCTCGCCGCCGAGCAAGGCCGCGAGGTGTTCGCCATTCCGGGCTCCATTCACGCGCCACAAGCGCGCGGTTGCCATGCGCTGATACGGCAGGGCGCCAAGCTGGTGGAGTCGGCCCAAGACATTTTGGAAGACCTGCGCATCACCGAGGCGCCCAGTGCCCGCGCAGCCGACGTGTTCAAAGACAGTGGCACAGAGCAGCCGACCGAGCCCGATGAGCTGCTCAGCGCCATGGGTTTCGACCCGGTCAGCCTGGACGCCCTGCAAGCCCGCACCGGCCTGCCCACCGCCACGCTGCAAGCGCGGCTGCTGGAGCTGGAACTACAAGACCACGTGGGCCGCCTGCCCGGGGGCTTGCTCCAACGCATAGGCCGCAGCTGAAAATGCCGGTGAAACGCCGGTGTCTTGCCCACAGCGCCAGCGGTCACGCGGCGCGCATGGGCAGCCACTTCAAAGGGTATCGATCGACGTGGACTGCGGCGGTGCCTCTGAGACATCATCGGCGATAGAAAAACGGTCGTTGGTGCGCGTGTAAAAACTGGCCCCAAAGCGGGCCACGGGGTGGTATTCACGCAAGTTCACGCGCCACTTCTCGGTATCAATCAGGCCATCGCGCGCGGCCATCCATTGAATCCGGCCAATGAACACGTAACGGCTTTCGGTTTCCAGTTTTTCCTGCAACACACACTCAAACGCCACCGGGGCTTCCAGAATGCGCGGCGGCTTAACGGTGCGCGAGGGTCCGGGCGTCAAACCCACCCGGGTCAGTTCACTGACATCGGGCGGCAACGACTCGCCGCAAGCGTGCATCTTGGCGGCAATCGCCTCGTCCGACATGTGCACCACAAACTCGTTGTTGTCCAGAATATTGGCCGCCGTGTCTTTCAGGCGCCCATCGGTCAGCCGGTTGATGCTGAGCATCAAAATGGGCGGGTCTTCTCCCACCATGTTGAACATGGAAAACGGCGCTGCGTTGGCCACGCCGTTGCGCCCCAAGGTGGTCACCAGTGCGATCGGACGGGGAACGATCAAGCTGGCCATCATTTTGTAACGCTGGTAGCTCGTGATTTGTTCGAAATCGACTTCGGTCATGGGTGGCAAAGGAGGTGTTGAAGAGGCGCCCAAGGATAAACACTTTCGTGTGCCGACAAAGCAAGCAGGACATAGCCTGGGCCAGCGCACGAAAGGCAGACACGGCTATGGCCATGCCCGCACCCGTCTGCTCAGATCACCTCGACATTCGCACGCTTGGCCACAGCGCTCCAATTGCTCACCTGGGTCTGAATCAGCTGCGCAAATTCATTGCCCAGCACCGGCGTCTTGCGCGGCAGTGTTTGCAGTTCGTTCAACTGGGCCAAGATATCGGGTTTGGCCAAAATTTCAGGGATCAAAGCGGTCAGGCGCTGTGCAATGGGTGCGGGCAACCCTTTGGGCGCCGAAAGCCCCAGCCACTGCGAACCCGTGAGCGATGGGTAGCCCAGCTCTGCAAAGGTAGGAATATCGGGGAACGCAGGCAAACGGTTGGGCGTTGAGACGGCCAACGCGCGCAATTTGCCTGCCCTGAGCGTGCCCACGTTGGTGGTCACTGGGTCGAACACACTGTCAATCTGGCTGCCCAGCAAGGCCTGAATGGCCGGTGCACTGCCTTGGAAAGGCACGTGGGTGTGCATCGGTGCCGACGCTTCAATTTTCAGCAGCTCGCCATACAAATGGTTGGCCGAGCCAATGCCCGAAGTGCCGTAATTCACCGGTTTGGTTTTGGCCGCCTCGGTGTATTGCGCCAAGGTTTTGTAAGACGATTCCGCGTTCACCAGCAGCAGCATGGGCGCCTCCACCAGCATGCCCATGTGGGTGAAGTCACCAATCGAATCGAACGGCATTTTTTTGCGGGTCGCCGTGGCGTACACATGCACCGAGGCGTGGCTGATCAGCAGGTTGTAACCGTCGGGGCTTTGGCGCGAGACAAACTCTGTGCCCACCAAACCACCCGCACCGGCCCGGTTTTCAACCACCACCGACTGCCCCAGCGCTGCGGCCAGGTGCGGCGCCATCAAACGCGCCACCGTGTCCACCAAACCGCCGGGGGGGTACTGGACGTTGAGCTTGATTGTGGACCTTGAGGGCCAGTTGGTGCTGGTTTGGGCAGACACCCAGGCAGGAGCAGAAAGGGCTGCAACACCTGCTGCGAGCAGTTCGCGACGTTTCATTGGCATTCCTTATGGGCCTGTTGCCAGGCAAGAAGACGGGGTCAGGTTGGGGATTTTTCAATCACGGGCTAAAACTTGTCGAGCTTGGTACCGCCAAGTCCGACCGATAACCCTGTTAGCAAAAAAAGTGCCACCCCCTCAAGTGACCCCACCAAAGTGGTTCAAAGGCTGCTTGTTGCGTCCACGCAATGGCCCGACCCCTGTGCACCCCGTTGGCGCAGCATCAAGCCTGAAAATGCCCATTTTTGGTGCGCCTTGACCCTAACCCACCCTGTCGCAAAGATGCAAACAGGTGCTGAAAGGTGCGCAGATGTGTTGGCCAGCGTCCACTTGCTGAGGGATCTAGCAGCTGGGCTGCCAACTCGAAACTCAGCCCAGCAAGCGTTCGGGATTTGCGTCCAGCTTGGCCAGCGCGTCGCGCGTGGCGCGCACCGTCAGGGTTTCTTCCTCGCTGGGCACCAGCAAGCCGGCCTGCAAATACGAAGCCACCCGGTTGGCCTGTATCAGGAAACACCGCCCTGTGTTGGCCACAAACATGTAGAGCTGGCCACGCTGGCTGCGCCAGGCAAACTGCACGCTGTCGAGTTTTCCGTTGTGGTCCAAACCAAACCAAGACCCAATCTGCAATTCGGCAGCCCAAGAACGCATGGCTTCGTTGGGCTGGCTGCCGCCTTGGTTGATCACCTCAATGTTGCTGGCGTCCACCCCCGTGACCATCTCGATGCTGTCTTTGTCCAAGTCCAGATCACCCATGCCACCCTCAGGCAAATACTCTTCCAAGCTGGCCAGCCGCTGGGACAAATGGTCCAGGCTTTCCTGAGAAATCGCCTCGGCGCGCGACATAAAGGCATCGGCCAGCGTGTCGCTCACCGACTTGATGTGCTGGTCTTGCAAAGCAACCGGGTAACTCAAAAGTCCCATACCCTGGCGCATGCGCTGTAACAAGCCGGGCAGCTGCTGAATCACGCGCGCCCGGTCGTTGCGGTTGGGCTTGGCGCTGGCGGCCCACAGCAAATCCGAAGCAACCTGCCTCAACGCGCGGGTTTCTTCGTGTTTCATGCCGTATTTGACGCTGGCCATCGCCAGCACATCGGCCCAAACCTTGAACAGAAAATCGCGCACTTCATCGCGCACAGACATGCCATCGAGCAACTTGCGCAACTCAATCGTGTATTGCACCGAGAGCGTTTCTTTTTGCTCAACCTGCTGCGCCACCGAAACAAACTTGCTCGCCGTGCCCTTCTCGCTGAGGTAGAGCGCCAAGAACTTCTGGAACTCGTCAAGCAGCAACTGAAACACCCGTCTGCCTGTCTCGGGGTATTGTTCAATCACCTGCACCACACGCCGTATCTCGGTTTCCAGGGCCGCCGACCCAACGTTGGACTCAAACCCCATCACGCAGGAACCCATGCGGTCAATCAACTGGCGCGCGGGGTGGTGCAGGGTATTGAAAAACTCAGGCTCGGCCAGAGCCACCCGCAACACCGGAATCTGCAGCCGCGCAAACCACACCCGCATCGCTGGCGGAATACGCTCTTCGGCCAAAATGCTCTGAAACATCAGGGCCACCACCTCAATCGTGGCCCGTTCGGTGGGTGTGGATGCCGCCTGCTTGAGCTCGGTGGTGCGCTCTCGCAAAACGGTCGCGGCTCGCTCCACGTGAGAAGCATCCAAATAGGCCACACCAGGCGCCAGAGCGCCCTGCATCGATAATTCATCGGCTTCGACCTCGGCCTGTGCGCGGCCCGCCGCCATGGACTGCTGCATGACCTGCTCAAGCGCAGGCGATGGAGGCGACACCTGCGTGGCTTCAAAATCACCGCCCACCCGCTCCATGAACATGCGCTTGAGCCGCCCCACCACACCCTGGGCGCGCATGCGTGCGCGCGCCAGCGGGGTGGCACTCGTCATGAGCCGGGTCTCGTCGTGCACACCCATGCGACCAGGCCCCCAGCCCCCTCCCGCCTCAGCACCCGAGCCCGCAGTGGCTTTGTTGGCAGAACCCACGTCACCTTCAGGGCCCGGTACACGGCTCACCGGCTCGGACTTGGTATCGGCCGAGCGCCCGGTTTGGGCGCCCGGTGTGCGCCGGACCAAGGTCTGCAGATCAATCTCTTCCATGACACCGCTGGACACCAAAAACGCGTTGGTGGCCTTGTAGGCGCTGAGCATGGTGTTGGCCAGCAGGGGCGACAAGGCGTCTTGAACCAACGCCCAGGCCTCGCGGGACATCTGAGAGGCCAGCCACTGCTCAACCAAAATGCGTGTGGTCACATCGGGCAGCAGCACATCGTTGCGCAGCATTTCCTGGCGTTTTTCCAGGTGCTGCACGCGCAGGCGCAAGGCATTGAGTTCGGTGGAGGCCACGTCCAACACCCGCATAGCCAGCCTCGACGCCATGATCTGATCGTCAATGGCGCCCTCGGCCACCAGCTCCAAGCGGTTGGGGCGACTCAACGTGTTGCCGCTGTTGGAGAACGCAGGCAGCAGGGTGCGCTGCAGCGCTTTGCGGCTCTGGCTGAGCCAGAGGGCTTGACTTTTTTGGAAGGCGGCCCAAGCATCGCGGCGCGCCTGCATGTCTTTGACCGAGCCCGGTTGGTCCATGATGGTGGTCAGGCGGGCATCGCAGACCTTGACCAGTTCGGGCAGCGCGCGGCCAACGTGAACAACAAAGCGCTCGCGCGCTTGTTTGGCCAGGGGGGAGACGTGCGGATCGGGTACAGACACAATAAATTCAGTATGACATGAAAGCAGCGGGGTTAATGACCGACCCCATCGGCCCCGGTCCCGGTAAGCCCTCTCTTACATTTTGAAATCAGTTTCCCGGCTCGCAACCCCTCACACCATGGCGCCAGCGTTCGGATCGTCCGGATCGCCCTCTTCTTTCTTGCCGCCGCCTTTGATCAAATCTTCGCGCTTGATGCCCAGCCACATGGCAATGGCCGCCGCCACAAACACCGACGAATAAATGCCGAACAGAATGCCGATGGTGAGGGCCAGCGCAAAGTAGTGCAGCGTGGGGCCGCCAAACAACAGCATGGACAACACCATGATCTGGGTAGAACCGTGGGTGATGACGGTGCGGCTGATGGTGGCCGTGATCGCGCTGTCGATGATCTCGGGCGTGGTCTTCTTGCGGTAACGCCGAAACGTTTCGCGGATGCGGTCAAAAATCACCACCGATTCGTTCACCGAATAGCCCAGCACCGCCAGCACAGCGGCCAGCACCGCAAGCGAAAACTCCCACTGGAAGAAGGCAAAGAAGCCCAGAATGATCACCACGTCGTGCAAGTTGGCAATGATGGCCGCCACCGCGTACTTCCATTCAAACCGCATGGCCAAGTAAATCATGATGCCGACAATCACCATGCCCAGCGCCTTCAGGCCGTCCTCCACCAACTCGCGCCCCACCTGCGGGCCCACAAACTCGGTGCGGCGCAACTCCACCGTGGGGTTTTGCGCTTTCAAAGCCGCCAACACCACCTCGCTTTGCTGACCCGACGACTTGCCCGCCTGCACCGGCAGACGCAGCAGCACATCGCGCGAGGTGCCAAAGTTTTGCACCGGCACCTCGGCATAGCCCAGCGACTCAACCACTTGGCGCACCGCCGCCAAGTCGGCAGGCTGTTCGTAGGCCACCTCCATCACTGTGCCGCCCGTGAACTCCACCGACAGGTTGAGCCCACGCATGACCAGAAAGAAGACCGCAGCAATGAAGGTGATGGTCGAAATCGCGTTCAGCACGATGGCGTGCTTCATGAACGGGATGTCGCGACGGATGCGAAAGAATTCCATGTGCGCTGCTTTCTTCAATCGGCCTTGACGGCGGGAACCTGACCATCTGCGCGCCAAACCGTGCCAATGGCCACGGTCTTGAGTTTTTTCTGCCGCCCGTACCAGAAGTTCACCACCCCGCGCGAGAAGAACACCGACGAGAACATGCTGGTCAAAATGCCAATGCAGTGCACCACCGCAAAGCCGCGCACCGGGCCAGAGCCAAACGCCAGCAGCGCCACACCCGCAATCAGGGTGGTCACGTTGGAGTCCAAAATGGTGCCCCAGGCTTGGTCGTAACCGGCGTTGATGGCCGACTGCGGCGAGGCGCCGTTGCGCAGTTCTTCGCGCACCCGCTCGTTGATCAGCACATTGGAGTCAATCGCCATGCCCAACGCCAGCGCCATGGCCGCAATGCCCGGCAGCGTGAGCGTTGCCTGCAACATCGACAACACCGCCACCAGCAACACCAAATTGAAAGCCAGCGCCAAGCTGGAGAACACGCCAAACAGCATGTAGTACACACACATAAAGGCCACGATCACCACAAAGCCCCACATCACGCTGTTGAAGCCCTTGGCAATGTTTTCAGCCCCCAGGCTCGGGCCAATGGTGCGCTCTTCAATGATTTCCATGGGGGCGGCCAGCGAGCCAGCGCGCAGCAACAGCGCGGTGTCGCTGGCTTCCATGGTGGTCATGGCGCCCGAAATCTGCACCCGACCACCGCCAATTTCGGTGCGAATCACCGGCGCGGTCACCACCTCGCCACGGCCTTTTTCAAACAAGATGATGGCCATGCGCTTGCCCACGTTCTCGCGGGTCACGTCCCGGAAAATGCGCGAACCCTTGGCGTCCAGCGTCAGGTGCACAGCGGCCTCTTGGGTCTGGCTGTAAAAGCCAGCCTGCGCGTCGGTCAGGTTTTCGCCCGTCAGCAGCACATCGCGCTTGACGATCACGGCGCGGCCATCGCGCTCGGGGTAGCGCTCTGAGCCAAACGGCACCGCGCCCGTGCCGCGCTCGGCCGCCTGGCCTTCCATGCTCTCGTCCACCAAGCGCACCTCCAGCGTGGCGGTGCGGCCCAAAATGTCTTTGGCCTTGGCCGTGTCTTGCACGCCCGGCAACTGCACCACAATGCGGTCCAGTCCCTGCTGCTGAATCACCGGCTCGGACACGCCCAGCTCGTTGATGCGGTTGTGCAGCGTGGTGATGTTTTGCTTCAGCGCCTGTTCTTGCACGCGGCGCGCGGCTTCGGGGCGGATGGTGGCCAGCAAACGGAATTCGGCGCCTTCGGAGCGCTCGGTGGCTTCCAAGTCGGCAAACTGTTCTTGAATCAGGGCGCGGGCGGCTTCCAGCGTCTGGGTGTCGCGAACACGCACCTCAATCGTCTGTCCATTGCGGCTCACCCCGCCGTGGCGCACGCCTTTTTCGCGCAGCGCGGTGCGCAAGTCGCCGGTCAGCACATCGGCGCGGCGCTGCAGGGCCGCCTGCATGTCCACCTGCAGCATGAAGTGCACGCCACCGCGCAGGTCCAGGCCCAGGTACATGGGGGAGGCGCCCAAGCTGGCCAACCAAGCCGGTGTGCGGGGCAGCAGGTTCAGCGCCACCACAAAAGCGGGGTCGGTCGCGTCGGGGTTGAAAGCACGCTCCAGCGCGTCGCGCGCTTTGATCTGGTCGTCGGTGGTGTCAAACCGGGCCTTGACCGAATTGCCGTCAAACTGAACCAGCGAGGCACTCACCCCCTGCGCTGCCAGCGCCTGCTCCACCCGGGTGACGGTGGCGGCATCAATGCGCACCGAAGCGCGCCCTGCCGACACCTGAACCGCAGGCGATTCACCAAACAGATTGGGCAGGGAATACAGAGCCCCGATCACCAGCGCGACCGCGATGATCAGGTACTTCCAAAGCGGATAACGGTTCATGGGCGAGCAACCAAGAGGCTAGAAGGGAAGTTTTCCGAGGGCGTGGCGGAACCGGCTTTGCCGGGCCGCACACGCCGCCCCCTTGAGGGGGTGACGCGCCGCAGGCGTGGCGCGGGGGTGGGCTTTACTTGATCGTGCCTTTGGGCAACACCTGAACCACCGCCGTGCGTTGCATCTGAACTTCCACGCCCTCGGCAAGTTCCACACCCACATAAATTTCACCAACTTTGGTGACTTTGCCCAGAAAACCGCCGGCCGTCACCACCTCGTCGCCCTTGGCAATGGCATCCACCATGGCCTTGTGTTCTTTTTGCCGCTTCATCTGCGGGCGAATCATCACGAAGTACAGCACCACAAACATCAGCACCAGCGGCAGCAAGCCCATGATGGTGGATTGGGTGTCGCCACCAGCAGCGGCCTGGGCGTAAGCAGAAGAAATGAACATGGGAATACTCCAACGAAATCGGTTGATACAGCCATTGCCAGCAAGCCGGTGGCCCACGCAAGACCGCCCGCACCCGCTGGACATAACCCGGCATTGTATGCGGCACCCCGCTGAACCCACTGCCTGCGCCGCACAACGCCAGAACTCTTTCGCAGCCAGCCTCTGGTCCGACAGGCTGCTGGGCTGTAAGCTTCCATGTCGGCATGGTTGTCGATGGTGTTCGTTATATTCCCTACCAAGCCCAGCCCACCGGTCCGCCCCATTGGTTTACACGCCTGTGATCGCCTACCTTCAAAACTACCCCCTCCTGAGTGCTTTGCTGGCTGCCCTGGTCGGTTTGGTTGCGGGTGCTGCGCTTGTGGCTGCGTACAACATCCGCAAGTACCGGGGCACCTCCCAGTCTTCCGAGCTGAACAACCGCCTCAAAGAAGCCGAAAACCGCTACGAGAAAGAGCTGGCCTCCAACGAAGCCAACCACGCTTTCTTTGCCAACATGAGCCATGAGCTGCGCACCCCTTTCCAGGGCCTGCTGGGCATGCTCGACCTGATGGGCAACTCGCCACTGGATGCCGCACAACGCGAATACCTGACCACCGCACAGCGTGCAGCGCACCACCTGCTGGGTGTTTTGAACGACATCCTGGATGTCAGCGCCATGGACTCGGGCATGTTCAGCCTGTCCCTCTCGCCCATGTCTTTGCGCCAGGTGCTGCACGATGCCGAGTCGCTGATGGGCCGGGAAGCGCAAAACAAGGGGGTGCAACTCACCGTGAGCTGCGACAACAATGTGCCCTCCTGGGTAGAGGGTGACGAAACCCGGGTGCGCCAGATCTTGTTCAACCTGTTGAGCAATGCGCTGAAATTCACCCGCGAAGGGCGCATTTCCATCCGCATGCGGCGCTCCAAAGCGCACGACAACGGCATTGTCATGTCGGTGCAAGACACCGGCGCGGGCATGGACGAAGCCACCGTGAAGCAATTGTTCACCCGCTTTTTTCAGGCCGACAACACCCGCCTGCGGCGCACCGGGGGCACCGGCCTGGGGTTGGAGATTTCGCGCAACCTCGCGCGCATGATGGGCGGCGACATCCACGTGACCAGCCAGCCCGGTGTGGGCACCACCTTTACCGTGTTGATGCTGTTGTCCACCTGCGAGGCCAGCGACGCCGACGACATCAGCGAGCCCATGCCCCTGCAAGAGCCTGAAGCCGACACCTCCGACATGCCGCGCCTGCATTTTCTGGTGGCCGACGACCACCCGATCAACCTGCAGTACCTGTCGCACCTGCTGCACAGCATGGGGCACCAAGCCACGCTGTGCGAAAACGGCAAACAGGCCCTGGCACTGGCGCAGCAGCACGATTTTGATGCCCTGCTGCTGGACTACCACATGCCCGACATGGACGGCCTGGAGGTCACACGGGCCATACGTTCTAGCCCGGCGCCGTTCTCGGCCACAAAAATTCTGCTGCTCACCGCCGACGTGGTCAACGACACGCGCCAACTGGCCCGCGAAGCCGGTGTGGATGCCTTCTTGAGCAAGCCCCTGAAAAATCGCGACCTGCAGCGGGCCATTGTGGCCTGCGACCTCTACTCGCCCAAGACCTCAACCAGCCGCCGCGCCCACACCACGCCCCAGTTCATGGTGAGCGACTACGAACTGCCCAACATCGTTGATGTGCCCGAGTCCGACGAACACACCGACGACACCGCGCTGGTGGACTGGCCCGCCCTGCAAGAACTCATCGAGATGATGAGCCAGCCCGGTGTGCAGGAACAACTGCAAGTCATTTACTGCCCCGGCACAGGGGCACTGGCCGAGTGCACCACCGCCGTGCTGCAAGGCGGGGTGGCGCAGCAACGGGCGGCTTTGCACAAGCTCAAAGGCAGCCTCATGCTGCTGGGACTGCAGGGCATGGGCGCCTTCTGCGCCAAAGGCGAAGAAAAACTCAAGGCCAACCCATCGCAGCCACTGGGCAGACCCTGGACCCTGAGCCTGCACGCCCTGGCCGACAGAACCTACAACGAACTGGCGGTCCACTTCGACATCCGAACCCACTGAAACCTATTGAAACCGCCCGGCAGCGCCTTGGCGGGCGCCGCCTGTTCCCAATTTAAACGCCGGTTTCGCCCGCTGCCCACAGCGTTTGCAGCCCGCTCCAGCGCTTGCGCGCTGCCGCCAGGTTGCGTTCTTTCACATGGCCAAAACCTTTGATTTGCTCGGGCACGCGGGCAATCTCCAGCGCCAGGGCGTGGCTGTTGGCGTCCAGCGCGTCCAACAAGGTTTCAATGGTGCGGCGGTATTCACCAATCAAAGCGCGTTCGGTGCGGCGCTCTTCGGTGCGGCCAAACACATCCAGCGACGTGCCGCGCAGCCCTTTTAAGCGGGCCAGCAGCCGAAAAGCGGTGAACATGAAGGGGCCAAACGGCTGCTTCACCAACTCGCCGCGCGCGTTTTTCTTCGCAATCAGCGGCGGCGCCAGGTGCACATGCAGCTTGAAGTCGCCTTCAAACTGGCTGGCCACGCGGGCGTGAAACGATGGGTCGCTGTGCAGCCGCGCCACTTCGTACTCGTCTTTGTAGGCCATCAGCTTGAACAGGCAACGCACCACCGCCTCGGTCAGCGTGGTTTTGCCCAGCGGCTGCTCGGCCGCGCGCACGCGCTGCACAAAGCTCTGGAAATCGGCAGCGTAGGCGGCGCTTTGGTAATCGGTGAGAAACGCCACCCGGCGCTCGATCAGCGCGTCCAGCGTCTCGCGTTTTTTGAACTGGATCACCTGCTCACCGCTGCGGGGTTGTTGCCACAGCGCCTGCACCGCCTGCGGGTTGTGCGCGGCGCGCCGGCCCCATTCAAAGGCGGCCTTGTTCTTGTCCACCTGCACCGCGTTGAGCTCCATGGCGCGCATCAGCGCCGCGTGGCCCAGCGGCACCCAGCCCTTTTGCCAGGCGTAGCCCAGCATCAGCGGGTTGGCGTAAATGCTGTCGCCCATGAGCTGGGTGGTGGCGGTCTCCGCATCAAACACGCCCACCGCCTCGGCGCCCAGGCTGTGCAGCAAGGTGTCCACACACGCCTGCGCCGGGTTTTGCCAGTCGGGGTTTTTCACAAACGCCGCCGTGGGCGTGGCGCTGGCGTTCAGCGCCACATGGCTGCGCCCGGCGCGCAGGCGCTGCCAAGTTTCCTTGTGCGCCGCCACAATCGGATCACAACCCAGCACCAAATCGGCCGACGCCGCCGACACGCGGGTGGTGCGAATGCCGTCTTGCTGCGCGGCAATCAACACATGGCTCCAGGTGGCGCCGCCCTTTTGCGCCAGGCCCGCCGCGTCTTGCGTGACGATGCCCTTGCCCTCGATGTGCGCGGCCATGCCCAGCAGCTGGCCAATGGTGATGACGCCCGTGCCGCCCACACCTGCCACGATGATGCCCCAGGCCTCGGAGCCCAGCACCGGCAAGGTGGGTTCAGGCAACGCGCCACCGGTCCAGACTTGGCTGGCGGCCTTTTTGTCTTTTTTGCGCAGCTGCCCGCCTTCCACGGTGACGAAGCTCGGGCAAAAGCCTTTCACACACGAATAATCTTTGTTGCAGCTGCTTTGGTTGATGGTGCGCTTGCGGCCAAACTCGGTTTCCAGCGGCTCCACGCTCAGGCAGTTGCTCTGCACACCGCAGTCGCCGCAGCCCTCGCACACCAGCTCGTTGATCACCACGCGCTTGGCCGGGTCCACCAGCGTGCCGCGCTTGCGGCGGCGGCGTTTTTCGGTGGCGCAGGTCTGGTCGTAAATGATGACCGTGGTGCCCTTGATCTCGCGGAACGCGCGCTGCACCGCGTCCAGCGTGTCGCGGTGCTCAATGGCAATGCCGCTGGGCAGGCCTGTAACACCCGCGTATTTCTCGGGCTCGTCCGTCACGATGGTGATTTTCACCGCGCCCTCGGCCCGCATGCTCTGCGCAATTTGCACCACGCTGTGGCCCTCGGGCCGCTCGCCCACCTGCTGGCCGCCGGTCATGGCCACCGCGTCGTTGTACAACACCTTGTAGGTGATGTTCACACCCGCCGCAATGCTTTGGCGAATGGCCAAAATGCCGCTGTGAAAATAGGTGCCGTCGCCCAGGTTGGCAAACATGTGCTGGTCGTTGCTGAACGGCTGCTGGCCCACCCAAGGCACACCCTCGCCGCCCATCTGCGTAAAGCCCACGGTGGCGCGGTCCATCCAAATCGTCATGAAATGGCAGCCAATGCCCGCCATGGCGCGCGAACCCTCGGGCACGCGGGTGCTGGTGTTGTGCGGGCAGCCCGAGCAAAACCACGGCTGGCGCTCGGCGCCTTCCACGCCTTTCGTCAGCAGCGTTTGCATCGACTGTTCTTGCGCCGTCAGGATGGCGAGTTGCGCGTCGATGCGCGCCTGCACATCGTCGGGCAGGCCCATCTTGCGCAGCCGCTTGGCCACAGCGCGGGCAATGATGCTCGGCGTCAGGTCGGCGTTGGCGCGCAACAGCGTGTGGGCGCTGGGGTTGGGCATGCTCCACTCACCGCCGCTGAAGTCGCCCTCCACCTCGTCAAACTTGCCCAACACATTGGGCCGCACATCGCCGCGCCAGTTGTACAGCTCTTCCTTCAGCTGGTATTCAATGACTTGGCGTTTTTCTTCCACCACCAAAATTTCGCGCAGCCCGGTGGCAAATTCGCGCGTGGTCTGTGCTTCCAGCGGCCACACCACATTCACCTTGTGCAGCCGCAGGCCAATGCGGCGGCAAGTATCGTCGTCCAGGCCCAAGTCCAGCAGCGCCTGGCGCGTGTCGTTGAACGCCTTGCCGCTGGCGATGATGCCGAAGCGGTCGTTCGGCCCAGCCACCACGTTGTGGTTCAGCTTGTTGGCGCGTATGTAGGCGAGTGCTGCGTACCACTTGGTGTCAAACAGCCGCGCCTCTTGGTCCAGCGCATGGTCGGGCCAGCGGATGTGCACACCGCCCGGCGGCATGTCGAACTCGGGAATCACAATGTTCACCCGCTCCGGGTCGATCATGGCCGTGGCGCTGCTTTCCACAATCTCCTGAATCGTCTTCATGCCCGCCCACACGCCGCTGAAGCGGCTCATGGCAATGGCGTGCACGCCCAGGTCCAAAATGTCTTGCACCGTGGACGGAAAAAACACCGGCAGGCCGCAGGCCTTGAAAATGTGGTCGCTCTGGTGCGCCGCCGTGCTGCTTTTGGCCACGTGGTCGTCACCCGCCACCGCAATCACCCCGCCCCACGGCGTGGTGCCCGCCATGTTGGCGTGTTTGAACACATCAGAGCAACGGTCCACACCCGGGCCTTTGCCATACCAAATGCCAAACACGCCATCAAACTTGTTGTTGCCCGGCGGTGCAAAGCCCAGCTGCTGCGTGCCCCACAGCGCGGTAGCCGCCAGCTCTTCGTTCACCCCCGGCTGAAACACGATGTTTTGCTGCTTCAAATAGGGCGCGGCTTTTTGCAGAGCCTGGTCGTAACCCCCCAGCGGCGAACCCCGGTAACCGCTGATAAAACCCGCCGTGTTTTTGCCCTGCAGCGCGTCGCGCTGGCGCTGCAACATGGGCAGCTTCACCAGCGCCTGCACGCCGCTCATGAAAGCGCGGCCATGGTCCAGGGAATATTTGTCGTCCAGCGTCACCGTTTCCAGCGCGCGGCGGATGTGTTCGGGCAGTGGGGCATTCATTGTGTTGTCTCCTGCAAGGGTGGGGCCCGCCTTGTGGGCGGTGGTAGGCACCGCAAACCAGCCGATGCGCCAGTTTCAGTGTGCCGCACAGTGTATGACCCGGGCACAGACATGTGTTTGCGTTTCATGCCCCGAAACAGGGTTCATAAGAAACAATCTTGCTGAATCAGCCGCGCAACCGCCGGTGGTGTGTCAAAACCGCCTGGTGCACACGTTCCATGGCAACCCGTGGCAAGGGCAGCAAGCGAACAAACGTCTCCAAGGTGCTGAACCCCGTTTGTATGCAGAGTGAAGTGAACACGGGCTGGACGCGCTCAGCCACGCCAGCCCCCATCCCAGCCTTCCCCCAGAGGGGGAAGGGGCAAGACATCCCCCGCTGCGAGGCGCCTGGGCACGCCATATCTGACTCCCTCCCCTGGGACCATGTCTGACCCCCTCCCCTGGGGCCATGTCTGACTCCCTCCCCTGGGGCCATGTCTGACTCCCTCCCCTGGGGCCATGTCTGGCTCCCTCCCCTGGGGCCATGTCTGGCTCCCTCCCCCTCTGGGGGAGGGTTGGGGTGGGGGCTCTCCCGAACTTTTCAAAATGAGAATAATTGGGCTCTCCAATTTAGACACGACACGGATATGGCGCTGCAAGATGCATAAACATATGATCGATCCAAACCTAAGCCTCGATGCTGTTTTGACAGGCAACCCGTGAAAGTACCAACGACCCATGCGCCTCAACCCTGAACAAATTCAGACCATCAAGCAAGTAGGTCGGCAGGTCTTGGGGGAAGACAGCCGTGTCGTGCTGTTTGGCTCGCGGGTCTCTGACCACATGTTGGGCGGTGATATTGATTTGTTATTTGAGTCTTCCCATGTTGTCAAACGACCCGCAGCAGCTGTTTGTGAACTTTACGGTGCGTTGGTCATGCAACTGGGTGAGCAAAAAATTGACGTTTTGATCAAAGATCCATCAACCCCCATGGCCCCAGTGGTGCAGAGAGCCCTTAGCACCGGAGTTGTCCTATGAGCCTACAGTTTTTGCCCGAGCATGCTGCGCAGGCCCGTTTTGCGCTTGATTTGGCACAGCGGGCAGCAGTCCATCTCAAATTTACCCACACAAGGTTGTTTTTGGTTCCGCCCACCCTGGATTGGGTGGAGGCCTTGCAAAAAAACCCTCTCGACGCTGAGCGACTTGACGCATTCGTCAGCCGTTTTTCTCGCCTACAAGCCCACTTCTCACCCCACCATGCAACCCCTCGACAAGTTCGACCTTGCCATCTTGAACGAGCTGCAAAACGATGGCCGTTTGACCAATGCTGAGTTGGCCAGCCGGGTGGGCTTGTCGGCGGCGCCTTGTTGGCGGCGTGTGCGGGCGCTGGAAGAGGCTGGGTTTATTACGGGCTACCGGGCCGAACTGTGCCGCGAAAAAATGGGCTTGGGTGTGCTGGCCTTTGTGCGGCTGGACGCCGAGCGCAACCGGGGCGACGTGTTGCGCCAGATGGAAGCCGCCATCCAGAAAATTCCTGAAATTGTTTCGTGCCATTACATCAGCGGCTCTGGCACCTTTGAACTTCAGGTGGTCTGCCCCGACCTGGCCGAATTCAGCCGCTTTGCCCGCGATGTGCTCATCAACCTGCCCAACGTCAAAGACCTGCACACCAGCTTTTCGCTGGGCCAAGTCAAGGCCGCCAGCGCTCTGCCGCTGGGGCACTTGTTCACCAAAAAGTAAACAATTCGCCCACAACATCCCTTAGCATTCCAACATTGCGAGCCTTGGCACCTTGCCGCCGTGACGCAAATTTTGCCCAGCACCATCCCAAAACTCAGAGAGGCACCTCATGATCAAAAAAGCAGTATTCCCCGTTGGCGGGCTGGGTACCCGGTTCTTGCCAGCCACCAAAGCCATCCCCAAAGAAATGCTGCCCGTGGTGGACCGCCCGCTCATTCAATACGCGGTGGACGAAGCCTATGCCGCTGGCATTCGCCAGATGATCTTCATCACCGGGCGCCACAAGCGCGCCATTGGCGACCACTACGACGCCGCCTTTGAACTCGAATACGAGCTGGAGCGCGGCAGCAAAAAAGAACTGCTCGACCTGGTGCACGCCATCAAGCCCGACGACATGGACTGCGTGTTTATCCGCCAGGCCCGCCCCCTGGGCCTGGGCCATGCTGTGTTGTGCGCTGAAAGCGTGGTGGGCAACGAGCCCTTTGCCGTGCTGCTGGCCGACGACCTCATGGTGGGCCCTGCCGGTGGCCCCTCGGTGCTGCAGCAAATGGTGCAAGCCTACGAACAGCGCCCCGGCACCGTGCTGGCGGTGCAAGACGTGCCCCGCGAAGACACCCGCCGCTACGGCGTGGTGGATGTGCACGGCGTGAACGACACCATGGCCGAAGTGTTTGGCATGGTTGAAAAACCCGTGCCCGCCGTGGCCCCGTCTACCCTGGCTGTGGCCGGGCGCTACATTTTGTCGCCCTCGGTGTTTGACACCATTCGCCGCCAAGAGCGCGGCGCTGGCGGTGAAATTCAGCTCACCGACGGCATTGCCGCCCTCATTGGCACTGAGAAGGTGTATGCCTTTCGCTACGAAGGCAAGCGCTACGACTGCGGCAACAAGGTGGGCTTTATGGAAGCCACCATCGAACTGGCGCTGGCCGACCCCTCTTTGCGCGACACGGTTTTGGCCCACATCAAAAGCATTGTGGCCAACACGTCAGCGAGCTGATCTTCAGGAGCTGGCAACCATCCGTTTACGCCACCAACATCTGGCTGTCTGCAAAATCATTGAACAGTTCGCCAGGCTGAAAGCCATGCACGAGTTCCTTGAGCACTGTGCGGATAGTGACCAAATCGTCATTGATCACGGCAAGCCGCAAATTGTTCAACGTGGACTCTAGGTGGGTCCAAGGCACCAGTTCATCGCGCGCCATCATGATGCGCGGGTGGCTGGTTGCCTGCGGGTTATCGCCAATCAGCAACTCCTCGTAAAGCTTTTCACCGGGGCGCATGCCTGTGACCCGAATCTCAATATCTCCCCCGGGATTGGTGGGCGTTTTCACCTGCAAGCCCGACAAATCCACCATGCGCCGAGCCAAATCAATCACCTTCACCGGGTCGCCCATGTCCAACACAAACACCTCACCCCCCCGGGCCATGGCGCCAGCCTGCAACACCAACTGCACAGCCTCGGGAATGGTCATGAAATAACGCGTGACCTCTGCATGCGTCACCGTAATAGGCCCGCCTTCGGCAATTTGACTGCGAAACAGCGGCACTACACTGCCACTGCTGCCCAGCACATTGCCAAAACGAACCATCGAAAAGCAAGTGCGGTTAGGAAACGTGGCCACCGGCGGGCCAGCGGGGTCAGACGGATTTTGCTTGGACAGCGCCTTTTCTTGTGAAAGCGCCTGCACCACCAACTCGGCCATGCGCTTGGTGGCCCCCATCACATTGGTGGGGCGCACCGCCT
>JAUXXN010000555.1 GCA_030684755.1 Hydrogenophaga sp. | reverse complement strand
TTCACCCAGCGCCAAGTGGAATTGCGCGGACACGCCATTGAATGCCGCATCAACGCCGAAGATGCGTACAAGTTCACACCTTCGCCCGGTCGCATCACCACCTGGCACCCACCGGGTGGGCCAGGCGTGCGCGTCGATTCGCATGCCTACACCAATTACTATGTGCCGCCCAATTACGACTCGATGATTGGCAAGATCATCGTCCACGGCGACACCCGCGAGCAAGCCTTGGCGCGTATGCGCACCGCGCTGGCTGAAATGGTGGTCGAGGGCATCAAGACCAACATTCCGCTGCACCGTGAATTGATGGTGGACGCCAGCTTCATTGCTGGTGGCACCAACATCCATTACCTTGAAGAATGGTTGTCGCAGCGTGAGCGTTGATCTGGAAACCCCTGCGCCCTCCACTCCGTTGGACGTCAGCCTGTTTGAGCTGGTGTTGCTGGCACCCGAGTTGGCGGTGGAAACCGTGAGCGATGCGCTGGCGGCGCTGGACGCTTTGAGTGTGTCGGTGGAAGACGCAGACGCCATGACCGAAGCCGAATCAGCCCTGTTTGGCGAGCCCGGCATGCCACCGCCCAAAGCTGGTTGGCAGCGCTCGCGCGTGGTGGCGCTGTTTCCCACCGAAGCGGCGGCCCGTGAAGCCGCTGACTTGCTGGTGTTGCAAGATTTTTTTGAAGGCTGTGCGGTGCAAGGCGTTCAAGCCGTGCCCGATCAAGACTGGGTGCGTTTGACCCAATCGCAGTTTGCCCCGGTTGAAATTACCCCCAGTTTTTGGATTGTGCCCACTTGGCACGAGCCGCCGGCAGCGGCATTGCAGGTGATACGGCTTGACCCCGGTTTGGCCTTTGGCACCGGCACCCACCCCACCACCCGCATGTGTTTGCGCTGGACCGCGCAGCGCGACTGGGCCGGGCAGCGCGTGCTCGACTACGGCTGCGGCTCGGGTATTTTGGCCATTGGTGCGGCCAAATTTGGTGCTCGCGACATCGTGGCGGTGGACATCGACCCGGCGGCTGTCGAATCGACGCAACTCAACGCTGCGGCCAACCATGTGATGCTGGCTGCTGGTTTGCCCGAGTGGGCCCATGGGGTGTTTGACCTGGTGCTGGCCAACATTTTGGCCACGCCACTGAAGGTGTTGGCGCCCTTGTTGTGCGCCCATGTGCGCGCAGGCGGTCATTTGGTGCTGGCAGGCATTTTGGCGCGCCAGGCCGACGAGTTGCGTGAGGCCTATGCGCCTTGGGTGGCGTTAGACGTGAGCGACGAAGCCGATGGCTGGATCCTCATGACGGCGGTTAAGGGCTGAGCGTTTTCGTTATGGGGGCTCGCATGCTGTTTTGGCCGGTGATGCGGGCACCTGCTTCGATGTGCGCCGGTGCTTTGGGTGCTGAAATCACCGGTGCGGAATAATCTGTCATGCATTTCACCACCCGCTGTCCCGCTTGCAGCACGACGTTCAGGGTTGTCCCCGACCAACTCAAGATATCCGAAGGTTGGGTTCGTTGCGGCCACTGTGCTGATGTGTTTGACGCCACGCTGTACCTGGAAACCTGGAAGCCTGAGGTTGCCCTAAGCGCCGGTCGTCCTGCCATCCCCAAGAGCCCGTCTGACGCACCGGGTGCCGCACGGCCGTCTGCCTTGGAGACGGTCCCCGAGCAACACCCTGTGGTGGTGTCACCCCCTGCACCGCCCAGCGTTCCAACCCAAAGCGTCAGCGTCACACCCCATGCTTTGAAGCGTTCTCTCGATGACGCACTGCCCACCGCCCAGGCAGCCAGCAAGGCTGGCGTGGTGGCAGAACCGATAACGGCCCAGACCGATTTGGGCGCTATGGATGTCGCTACGGATGTCAAAGCGGCGGAGCCGATAAGTCCCACTCTGCAAAGTACCGCTGACCAAGGCTTGACGCAGTCTGAGCCAGGTTTTGTCCGACAAGCGCGCCGCCGGGCTTTTTGGCATTCGCGTGGCGTGCGTGCGTTGCTGTCCGTGTTGGCGCTGCTGCTCACCCTGGCGTTGGGCTTGCAGTTTGTATTGCACGAACGGGATGCGTTGGCGGCTTGGCAGCCCCAGTGGAAGCCGACGCTCCAGCAACTGTGCGTGCCTCTGGGGTGTGAAGTGGTGCCTTTGCGTCGCATCGAGTCCATCGTTATCGATAGCGCTACCCTGGTGCACCGGCTGGGGAATTTTCATTCCTTTGATCTGGTGTTGCAGAACACCGCACCGGTGGCTTTGGCGGTGCCAGCCCTGGAGCTGAGCCTGACCGACACCCGCGATGTGGAGATTGCAAGGCGCGTTTTCTTGCCCGAGGAGATGCCCGGTGCGCCAGCGCAGTTGCCAGCAAATAACTCGGTGACCATCAACCTGCGCTTGTCGCTATCGGTCGGTGAGTCCATGCCCATGGCCGGTTACCGGGCATTGGTTTTTTACCCTTGATTCTGAAAACAATTTCTCATGTCCATTCTCGTTTGCGGTTCGCTGGCCTTTGACACCATCATGACGTTTGAGGGCCGCTTTGCCGAGCAGATACTGCCCAGCCAGTTGCATATCCTCAACGTCTCTTTTCTGGTGCCCGGCTTGCGCCGCGAATACGGTGGGTGTGCTGGCAACATTGCTTACGGTTTGCGCCAACTGGGTGCGCAAGCCGTGCCGTTGGCCATGCTGGGCAACGATGGGCAAGACTACCTGGCGCGCCTGAAAGCCTTGGGTGTGGACACGCAACATGTGGGCTCTTCAACCGACTGTTACACCGCCCAGGCCATGATCATGACCGACCGCGACAACAACCAGATCACCGCTTTCCATCCGGGTGCCATGTCTCAGGCACACGACAACCCGGTGCCCGCGCGAGCCGACATCACCTTGGGCATCATTTCGCCCGATGGCCGTGAGGCAATGCTGAGCCATGCCCGCCAGCTGCATGCAGCGGGTGTGCCGTTTGTGTTCGATCCAGGCCAGGGCCTGCCTATGTTCAACGGCGAAGAGCTGTTGCAATTCGTTGAACTGGCCACCTGGGTGGCGGTGAACGATTACGAAGCCCGCATGCTGTCGGACCGCACCGGCCTCTCGCTGGAAAGCCTGGCTGAGCGTGTGCAGGGTCTCATCGTGACCTTGGGCGCTCAGGGTTGCGAGATTTGGGAAGCCGGGCAGAAAACCACCGTGCCAGGTTTGTCAGCCACCGATGTTGTGGACCCGACCGGCTGTGGTGATGCGTTTCGCGCCGCTTTGCTGCATGGTTTGGAGCAGGGGTGGGCGTTGCAACGCTGTGCGGAACTGGGTAACCGCATGGGGGCCGCCAAAATTGCCAGCCGAGGTGGACAGAACTACTTGTTCAGCGTTTAGCGCGTGTTTGCGACCCTGGAAAGGTTGCAAACACGTTGTGTGATCCGCAAGCAAGCGACCAACGGCAAAAAGCTCGGAGCAAAAGCGCCGGGCTTTTTGTGGTTCCAACGTCTTCAGGGCTTGCTGGAGGTTGGAAATGGCCAGGCTGCTTGAGGCGTCAGCTTGGTTTTTGCGGCAGGAGCGGCTGGAGCGGCAGGAGCTGCCGTTTTCTTGGTCGCTGCTGCTTTCTTTGCTGGTGCGGCAGCTTTCTTCGCAGGCACAGCGGCCTTCTTAGCTGGGGCTGCCTTTTTCACTGGAGCGGCTTCTTTGGCTGGAGTCGCTTTCTTCGCAGGTGCAGCCACCTTCTCCACTGCAATGGCTTCCTTTGCCGGGGCAGCGGCCTTTTTAGCCGGAGCGGCTTTCTTCACAGGAGTTGCAGCCTTCTTGACCGGTGCAGATGCCTTGACCGGCGCAGCTTCTTTGGCAGGGGCAGCGGCTTTTTTGGCCGGAGCGGCTTTCTTCACCGGTACAGCCGCTTTCGTTACCGGAGCGGCTTCCTTGACGGGCGCAGCGGCCTTCTTCTTGGCGGGAGCTGCTTTCTTTTCAGCGGCAGCCGCTTTCACAGGTGCCGTCATTTTCTTTTCTGGTGCGGCTTTTTTGGCCGGGGCTTTTTTCGCAGTTGCCATTGTGTTCTCCTTGATCAAGTTGCAATGAGCACTTCATCCGTTTTTTGTGCTGGTGAAGTGATTCAACGCCCTGGGGTCTAGCGGATGCATCCGCAGTGGACCCCAGGGCGTTGAATGGGATGACAAAACCCTGCTGCTGGCGACAAGGCGCCATGAACAGGATTTTGAAAATTCGTTGTGCATGTGAAGATTGAATGGGGCAACGCAGCCCGTGGCTGGTCGAGGAACATCAGTCCCAGGAAAGCGCCCCACCGGTTTGGTATTCAATCACGCGGGTCTCAAAGAAATTGCGCTCCTTTTTGAGGTCGATCATTTCACTCATCCAAGGGAACGGATTCTCTTCGTTCGGGAACATGGGCTCCAGTCCAATTTGTGTGGCGCGGCGGTTGGCAATGTAGCGCAAATAACCCTTGAACATGGACGCATTCATGCCCAACACGCCGCGCGGCATGGTGTCTTCGGCGTAACGGTACTCCAATTCGACCGCTTGTATAAACAGCGCCTTGATCTCAGCCTTGAACGCAGGCGTCCACAGCATCGGATTTTCAAGCTTCAAGGCGTTGATCAGGTCGATGCCAAAGTTGCAATGCATGGACTCGTCGCGAAGTATGTACTGGTACTGCTCTGCCGCACCGGTCATCTTGTTCTGGCGACCCAGCGCCAGAATTTGGGTGAAGCCCACGTAGAAAAACAGCCCTTCCATCAGGCAGGCAAACACGATCAGGCTTTTGAGCAGCGTCTGGTCGTCCTCAGGCGTGCCGGTGTGAAAGTTCGGGTCCATGATCGCTTCGATGAAAGGGATCAGGAACTGGTCTTTGTCGCGGATCGACTTCACTTCGTTGTAGGCGTTGAAGATCTCGGACTCGTCCAGACCCAACGACTCCACGATGTACTGGTAGGCGTGCGTGTGGATCGCTTCTTCAAATGCCTGGCGCAGCAGAAACTGGCGGCACTCGGGCGCTGTGATGTGGCGGTAGGTGCCCAGCACGATATTGTTGGCAGCCAAAGAGTCGGCGGTGACGAAAAAGCCCAGGTTGCGCTTGACAATGCGGCGCTCGTCTTCGGTCAGGCCGTTGGGGTCTTTCCAGAGCGCGATGTCGCGGCTCATGTTCACTTCTTGCGGCATCCAGTGGTTGGCGCAGGTGGCCAGGTATTTCTCCCAAGCCCACTTGTACTTGAAGGGCACCAGCTGGTTGACGTCGGTCTGGCCGTTGATGATGCGCTTGTCGGCCGCATTGACGCGGCGAGCGCTGGTCGCGGGTGCTGTGGGGGTCGGGGCTGCGAACGAAGAGATTGGGTTCTTCGCAATGGGTGGGGGCACTTGAAAGCCAGTTGCAGCGGGAACTGCGGGGCTGTTCGTTGGCTTCGAAGCGGTCGTGATGGGTTCGTCCCAGGTCAACATAGATGGTTCCAATTCTGCGGATTATCAAAGTGTCTGCATCAAAAGCAAAGGGCTCATGTGCAACGGCGTGGATTTGTGTTGCGGTGTCGCATCGAAACGCAGGGGTGGACACCACAAACGCGCACAAGTGCGTACATCGGCGTCATTGGCAGGCTTCGCAACCCGGATCGTCGATGGCGCAAAACTTGATGTCGGTGGCGGGCACGTCGGCGGCTGGCGCGACTTGTGCCACCGACATGCCCGCGTCGCTGGAGGACATGGACACGGCGTTGAGCTGGCCGGTGCGGCCGGTGGATTTTTCAGCCTGCGTGGCCGAGGTGGTCCGCAGGTAGTAGGTGGTTTTCAGGCCGCGCAGCCAGGCAAGCTTGTAGGTTTCGTCCAACTTTTTGCCGGATGCGCCCGCCATATAGATATTCAGGCTCTGGGCCTGGTCGATCCACTTTTGGCGGCGTGCTGCAGCTTCCACCAGCCACTGTGTGTCCACTTCAAACGCAGTGGCGTAGAGTGCCTTCACCTCTTGCGGCACGCGGTCGATGGGGCGCAGCGAACCATCAAAGTGTTTCAGGTCCATCACCATCACGTCGTCCCACAGGCCCAGGCGCTTCAGGTCTTTCACCAAATAGCTGTTGATAACGGTGAATTCCCCCGACAGGTTGGACTTGACCGACAGGTTGCCAAAGCAGGGCTCAATGGATGCGTCCACGCCGATGATGTTGGAAATGGTGGCGGTGGGCGCAATGGCCACGCAGTTGGAATTGCGCATGCCGTCAGCGGCAATTTTTTGGCGCAAGGCATCCCAATCCAAGGTGGCGCTGCGGTCCACCTCCACATAACCGCCGCGTTCGCGGGCCAGCAGGTCCAACGTGTCCAACGGCAAAATACCCTGGTCCCACAGCGAGCCTTTGTAGCTGGCGTATCGGCCCCGCTCGCGCGCCAATTCGCTGGAAGCCCAATAGGCGTAATAGCACACGGCTTCCATGGACCGGTCGGCAAATTCCACCGCATCCGCTGAAGCGTAGGGCACGCGCAGGGTGTACAGCGCGTCCTGAAAACCCATGATACCCAGCCCCACCGGACGGTGGCGCATGTTCGAGTCGCGTGCCTTTTTGACAGCGTAATAGTTGATGTCGATCACGTTGTCCAGCATGCGCATGGCGGTGTTGACCGTGCGTTGCAGCTTGTCGTGGTCGATGGCGCCGTCTTTTAGGTGTTGCAGCAGGTTGATGGAACCCAGGTTGCAGACAGCGGTTTCGGTGTCACTGGTGTTCAGGGTAATTTCGGTGCACAAGTTGGACGAATGCACCACGCCCGCATGCTGCTGGGGTGAGCGGATGTTGCAGGGGTCTTTGAACGTGATCCACGGGTGGCCGGTTTCAAACAGCATGGTGAGCATCTTGCGCCACAGGTCGGAAGCGGGAACCTTGCGGCTGGGCCTGAGTTCGCCGCGTTCGGCTTGGGCTTCGTAGGCCACATAAGCCTTTTCGAAATCGGCACCAAACCGGTCGTGCAGGTCGGGCACGTTGTTGGGCGAGAACAGGGTCCAGTCGCCTTTTTCCATCACCCGCTTCATGAACAGATCGGGAATCCAGTTCGCCGTGTTCATGTCGTGGGTGCGGCGGCGGTTGTCGCCGGTGTTTTTGCGCAATTCCAAAAACTCTTCAATGTCCAGGTGCCAGGTTTCCAGGTAGGTGCAGACGGCGCCCTTGCGTTTTCCACCTTGGTTCACTGCGACTGCCGTGTCGTTCACCACTTTTAAGAACGGCACCACGCCTTGGCTTTCGCCGTTGGTGCCTTTGATGTGGGCACCCATGGCGCGCACGCGGGTCCAGTCGTTGCCCAGGCCGCCGGCAAACTTGCTCAGCAGCGCATTTTCTTTGATCGATTCGTAAATGCCGTCCAGGTCGTCGGGCACTGTGGTCAG
>JAUXXN010000553.1 GCA_030684755.1 Hydrogenophaga sp. | reverse complement strand
GAACACGTGCAACTGGGCAACCCCAAGGCCACGCTCAACGGCTGGCCCGACAAGGTGCGGCTGATGCAGGAAAACTGGATCGGCAAGAGCCAGGGTGTGCGTTTTGCGTTCCCGCACCAAATTACCGACGCCTCGGGTGCGCTGATCGGCGACGGCAAGATGTACGTGTTCACCACACGCGCCGACACCATCATGGGTGTGACCTTTTGCGCCGTGGCGCCTGAGCATCCCTTGGCTTTGCATGCTGCGGCCAGCAACCCGGCGCTGGCTGCGTTCATTGAAGAATGCAAGAGCGGAGGCACCACCGAAGCCGAGCTGGCCACGCAGGAAAAGAAGGGAATGGCCACGGGCCTGTTCGTTACGCACCCGCTGACCGGCGCGCAAGTTGAAGTGTGGGTGGGCAACTACGTGCTCATGAGCTATGGCGATGGTGCGGTGATGGGTGTGCCCGCGCACGACGAGCGGGACTTCGCGTTCGCGCTCAAGTACGCGCTGCCGATTCGCCAAGTGGTGGCGGTTGGGGGCCAGACTTTTGACGACACCGCTTGGCAAGACTGGTACGGCGATAAGCAAAGCGGTGTCTGCGTAGGCTCTGGCGAGCTCGACGGACTGAACCAGAAGGCCGCCGTGGACAAGGTGGCCGAACTGCTGGCCGCCAAAGGCCTCGGCGAAAAGAAAACCACCTGGCGTCTGCGCGACTGGGGCGTGAGCCGCCAGCGTTACTGGGGCACACCCATTCCCATCATTCACTGCGACGAACACGGCGCGGTGCCGGTGCCTGAAAAGGACTTGCCGGTGGTGCTGCCGCAAGATTGCATCCCCGACGGCTCGGGCAACCCGCTGCACAAGCACGAAGGTTTCCATGCCGGCGTGGTGTGTCCGGTGTGCGGCAAACCCGCGCGGCGCGAGACCGACACCATGGACACCTTCGTGGACTCGTCCTGGTATTTCATGCGCTATTGCGACCCGAGCAACACCGAAAACATGGTGGCCGGCGGCGCCGACTACTGGATGCCGATGGACCAGTACATCGGCGGTATCGAGCACGCCATCCTGCACC
>JAUXXN010000542.1 GCA_030684755.1 Hydrogenophaga sp. | reverse complement strand
CAGAAAATGCGCCTCATGGGCAACCCGCGCCGCATGCCCAGCATGAACGGTTACGGGCTAGAAATCACGGGCTACCTCAGCCGCACCGCCTGAGCCTCGAACCACACCACCAAGAAACGGAATCAACCATGTTCGGCGCAGACAAAGGAACAGCCAACCTGCTGGATGGCAAAAAACTCAGCATCGGCATTGTTCAGGCACGCTTCAACGAAGGCATTACCAACGCGCTGTTTGCAGCCTGCCACGCTGAGCTGCTGGCGCTGGGCGTGCAAGAAAAAAACATCACCCACGTCACGGTGCCCGGCGCGCTGGAAGTGCCGGTGGCGCTGCAGGCCATGGCCGAGCGCGACGACTTTGACGCGCTGATTGCGCTCGGTTGCATCATCCGCGGTGAAACCTACCACTTCGAACTGGTGGCCAATGAGTCGGGCTCGTCGGTTTCGCGCTTGTCGCTGGACTACCAGATCCCCATTGCCAACGCCATTTTGACCACCGAAAACCTCGAACAAGCCGTGGCCCGCCAGACCGAAAAGGGACAAGACGCCGCCCGGGTAGCGGTTGAGATGGCCCACGTGCTGGAACACATCGGATAAACACACCACCTGCCGGTGCGGTGCGACAAGCCACCCACCGGCCCTGCCAGGGCCTTCGCCCTGGTTCGCCACACGCCATGAAGACCGAAATGAACCAAGCCCTACCCAAAGTACGCAAAGCAGCCGAGAAGTCGGCCCGCACACGCGCACGCGAATTTGCCCTGCAGGCGATTTACCAACACTTGGTGGGCCGCAACGAGGCGGGCGACATTGACGCCTTCACGCGCGATCTGGCCGGGTTTCACAAGGCCGACAGCGTGCACTTTGACGCCCTGCTGCACGGCTGCGTGGCCGAGGCCAACGCGCTGGACACGCTCATCACCCCGCTGCTTGACCGCCCCTTGGTCGAGCTGTCGCCCATCGAGCGTGGCGTGCTCTGGATCGGGGTTTACGAGTTTCAGCATTGCCTGGACGTGCCATGGCGCGTGGTGCTCAACGAGTGCATTGAACTGGCCAAGTCGTTCGGTGGCACCGACGGCCACAAGTATGTGAACGGCGTGCTGCACCAGCTGGCCGCGCAGCTGCGCCCGGTGGAAGTGGCCGCCGCACCGGCCAAAACCCCAGCGCGCAAAGCCGCTGCCCCCGCTGCTGCCGTGCCGCCTGCGGCAGACGACGCCGCCTGACCGGTAGGGCACCCCCATGAGGATTGCCCAGCGGGCGCAGCGCGTCGAACCGTTTTACGTCATGGAGCTGGCCAAAGCGGCCTCTGCCATGGCCGCAGCCGCACAGCCGGGTGACCGGCCCATGCTGTACCTCAACATCGGCGAGCCGGACTTCACGGCCCCGCCCCAGGTGCAGCAGGCTGCCGAACGCGCCATTCGCGACGGCCGCAGCCAATACACCCCCGCCACGGGCCTGCCCGCTTTGCGCGAAGCCATCAGCGGCTGGTACGCCACGCGCTTTGGGTTGGACATCGACCCGGCCCGCATCGTCGTCACGGCGGGCGCTTCGGCGGCCCTGCAGCTGGCTTGCCTCGCGCTCATCGAGGCCGGCGACGAGGTGCTGAT
>JAUXXN010000538.1 GCA_030684755.1 Hydrogenophaga sp. | reverse complement strand
CCCAGCCTTCCCCCAGCGGGGGAAGGGGCAAGATGGGCGCCCTTCAGAGCTGGTCAAAATCGACCTTTACCGCGCGCGACTTGTCGGCCAGGCGGGCGGCAGCTTTGCGGTAGACGTCGCGTTCAGCGGGCTGTCTTTGTGCAGCGAAAAGAGCCCACTCGGCCGGGGCGGCCAAGGACTTGGGTTCGCCATGGTCAAAGGCGGTCCGTATTTCAGCTTCGTAGGCGCCGGGCTCGGGCAAGGGCATGGGTTCGTCCAGTTTCAAAACATTTCGCTGTGTGATCCCGTTCGAATCAGGGTGATCGACCCGGTCTGTACGTCTCCGGTTTTCAAATAGATCAACAGCCAGTCCGGTGCAACGTGGCACTCTCGCGTGCCCACGTAGTCACCCGTCAGGGCATGGTCGCGGTTGCGCTCGGGCAAAGGCTGGTCTTGCATCAGCACCCCCACCACCTTGCGCATCTTTTCCCAGTCATGGCGACCTGAACGCTGGATGCGCTTCTTGTCCGACTTGAACTGGCTGGTTTCCTTCAGCTCCCTGGGCATGTTCGGCAATGGTCAGAGATCGTCCAGCGCGACCTTGGTCGCCTTGCCGGCCTTGGCCGCTTTGATCGCGGCGAGCGTCTTGGCGTTGGCACGCGGCAAGGCCATGGGCAAGCCGCCGGTCTCGACCACGCTGCGCAGGAACAGGCGAATCGCTGTACTCACATCAAGACCTGAGGCCGCCAGCACCGCCGCAGCATCCCGCTTGAGTTCGGGTTCCACACGGGCACGAACATCGACACTCATCATGATTTTCTCCAGTTGAATCGGTGGCAAATTGTAGCTACATGGGAGCCACAATGGTGGTCGCATTTTGCGACCACTTCAAACGGAATGGATGTAAAAGCTCAGCGCCCCAGCGTGGGCGAGGCCCATTGTTTTTGCTGGCGTTCGTCGCTGGCGGCTTCGGCTTCGATGCTGTCTTGGGGCAGCTGTTTGAGGCATTCGGCGTAGGCGATGGGGTCGAGTTTTTCGGTTGTGGGCTCGTCAGCCACGGTTTGGGGTGAGCGGCCGTCCCACACAAAGCGGTTGCCGTGTTGCGGCGGGTCGGGCTCGCAGTCGTTTTTGTACAGCGGCGGGGCCTCTGCGGTGAAGGCGTTAAAGACGATGGTTTTTTCAAACACCAGGGGCTTGCCGTTGGGCGTGGGCGGCAGCGGCGGCATGGCCTGCACGGCTTGGCGGGCGCGTTGCTCGACGGCGGGCGAGGTGGTCCAGAGGGTGTCGAGTTGGGCCAGTTGGCCGCTGGGCGCCACTTCGATGCGAAAGCGCACGGCGCCTTGCTCGGCGCCCTCGAAGGCGGTACCCATCAGGCTGCGCACGTGTTGGCCCCAGTGGTAGCGGTAGCGCTTGCTGTTTTTCAGGGTGTAGGTGGCGGCCTGCGCCCACTCTTGCGCGGTGGGCGCGGGCGGCGCGTCCATGTAAGCCAGGCCGGGCTGGGGTTCGGCGGGCTCGGGCGCGCGGGCGGTGGTCAGCTCGGGCGCTGGGGCCGGTGGTGGCTCCGGCGCGGTGGGTGCGGGTGGCTCGGGCTCAACCTGGGGCGGTTCGGCGGGTGGGGGTTCAACCAGATAGACCACGGTGTCTTCGGGCGGCGGCACCGGTGGGCGCAGGGCCGGGCTGGGCGCCAGCGCGATCAGCCCGGCCGCGGCCAGGTGCAGCGCCACGGACAAGCCCAAGGCCCAGCGCCGGTGCGGGTTTGCGTGCGGGTCAGCCATGGGCGGGTGAATGGAACATACAATGACTACAATCTAACGATCATTGGATTGTAGTCATGAACGAACGCACGCTGAAATCGGCTCTGTACGAGCAAGTGGCCCGCATGGGCAAGGCCTTGGCCAGCCCGAAGCGGCTGGAGCTGCTGGAGGTGCTGGCGCAGGGCGAGCAGAGCGTGGACGCGCTGGCGCAGCAGCTGGGCATTGACATGAAGCTGACCAGTGCGCACCTGAAGGCGCTGCGGGAGGCGCGGCTGGTGGAAGGCCGGCGCGAGGGCAAGTTCATGGTGTACCGGCTCACGGGGGCCGATGTGGCGGTGCTGGGTGTGCAGCTGCGCGCGGTGGCCGAAGCGCATTTGCTGGAGTTTCAGCGCGCTTTTGCACAGCTGGTGAACACGCCTGAGCGGCTGACGCCGCTGGACCGCAAGACCTTGATGGCGCAGGCGCGGCGTGGCGAGGTGGTGGTGATCGATGTGCGACCCGCGCACGAATACGACACGGCCCACTTGCCACATGCGCGCAGCGTGCCGCTGGACGAGCTGCGCCAGCGCCTGGCCGCCCTGCCCAAAGACCGCGAGATCGTGGCGTATTGCCGGGGGCCGTTTTGCCTGATGTCGGACGAGGCGGTGGCGCTGTTGCGGGCCGAGGGATTCCAGGCGCGCAAGATTTCTGATGGCGTCAGCGAGTGGCAGGCGGCCGGGCTGGCGCTGGCGGCTTGATGGCGCTGTGACCTTGGCTTTGGGAGCAACCGGCATGGCATTCGAATCCTGGGTGATGGCGCACGAACCGCTGATCCGCGTCGGCTTTTTTGTGGCGGTTTTTGCGGTGGTGGCGCTTTGGGAAATCGCGTCGCCGCGCCGCGCCCTGCTGCTGAGCCGAAAACAGCGCTGGACGGCCAACCTGGGGCTGGTGCTGCTGAACACGGCGGTGGTGCGGCTGGTGTTTCCGCTGGCGGCCGTGGGCGTGGCGGCGCTGGCCGCCGAGCGGGGCTGGGGTTTGTTGAACCTGTACGCCGTGCCGTTCTGGCTGGTCGTGCCGCTGGCGGTGGTGGCCATGGATTTCGCCATCTGGCTGCAACATGTGATGGTGCACGCGGTGCCCGCGCTGTGGCGGCTGCACCGGGTGCACCACGCCGACTTGGACTACGACCTGACCACCGGAGCGCGCTTTCACCCGCTGGAGATCGTGCTGTCCATGGGCATCAAGTTCGCCACCATTGCGCTGCTGGGTGCGCCGGTGCTGGCGGTGCTGGTGTTTGAGGTGCTGCTGAGCGCCTGCGCCATGTTCAACCACGGCAACATCCGCCTGCCCGCCCGGGTGGACCGGGTGTTGCGCTGGTTCATGGTGACGCCCGACATGCACCGCGTGCACCATTCGGTGGAAGACGATGAGAGCAACAGCAATTTCGGTTTCAACCTGACCTGGTGGGACCGGCTGTTTGGCACCTACCGCGAGCAGCCGCGCG
>JAUXXN010000529.1 GCA_030684755.1 Hydrogenophaga sp. | reverse complement strand
TGAACTGCGGCACCATCACGCCCTTGATGATTTCGGTCGCCAGCGTCGAGCGCTTGCCCTTGGTTTCGGCCATTTGCATCAGCACCAGCCGCTGCGTGCCGTTACCGCGCGAGAGCCAGATGTAGGCCACCCGCACTTCGTCGCCGCGCACCAGGTCGTCGCGCACCAGCACCCGGCCAGGTTCTGGCGTTTCGTTGTCGCGAGGCAGCGGAAAGTCGCCCTCACCGCTGATCAGCTCACCGCGCGGGTCTACAACTTGGTAATACACCAAGTCGCTGTCGTCGGCCCGCAGCAGATCGCGCGCCTGCGGGGTGAGAACAAAGCTAACCTTGTCATCTTGGCTCACCACAAACTGCGTCATCGCCAGCAGGTTGAATTCAAGCGCACGGTCAAATGGCTTGCTGGCGATGCCCTGCGCCACAAACCAGGTCAGCGCCAACGACAGCGGCCACAGCAGCAGCAGCGGTGTGAGCATCCAGTCCAGAATCTCGCCAAACAGGCTGCGCTGCTCGCGCTGAAACAGACCGAACGACATTTTGTCGTTGTCGTGTTTTCGGGGCTCGGACATGCAGACTAGAAACGCAGGGTTTCCGTGCGAATGACGGACGGGCTGAAAGCCCGTCGCATGTCAAATTTTTTCAAGGCAGTAGCCTAGGCCCCGCACCGTGGCGATGCGGATCGGTCCCTTTTCAATCTTCTTGCGCAGGCGGTGGATGTAGACCTCAATAGCATTGTTGCTCACCTCTTCTCCCCATTCGCACAGCCGCTCCACCAACTGGTCTTTGCTGACCAAGCGCCCGGCGCGTTGAAGCAACACTTCCAGCAGCCCCAGCTCACGCGCTGAAAGCTCCACCATGCGGCCGTCAATGGTGGCCACGCGTCCGGCCTGGTCGTATTCGAGCGGGCCGTGCTTGATGGTGTTGGTGCTCCCACCCATGCCCCGGCGCGATAGCGCGCGCACCCGTGCTTCGAGTTCTTGCAACGAAAACGGTTTGGCCATGTAGTCGTCGGCGCCGTAGTCCAGCCCTTTCACGCGCTCTTCGACGCTGTCAGCGGCGGTCAGGATCAGCACCGGCAGCGACGAACCGCGCGCGCGCAGCCGCTTGAGCACCTCCAGCCCGTGCAGCTTGG
>JAUXXN010000527.1 GCA_030684755.1 Hydrogenophaga sp. | reverse complement strand
ACATCGATTGGATTCCAGAGGCGCAAGCCGCATTCTACTACGACCCAGAAATGCAGAGAGTGGAGGTGCTTTCCGTCGAGCTGGCAAAGCCAGCAGGCAGTTCAAGCATAAGACCCGTTGAGTTTACGGGAAAAGAACTGGTGGTGCAGGTTAGCCTATCAATTGAAATTGACGCCTCATGTCACTTTTCATTCTCAGTCAAAGATGGAATTGACCGAGATATGGTGAACATTGGCGGCGCCTATGTTTCGGAAAAATCTCAAGTGACCGTAGAAGTTCTGCTTACTATGGATATCAATGAGGGCGAAGTTCTAACTTTTGCCGAAGCAGAACTTATGACTTCACGAGTCGATATTGATTTTGGGTCTGTCGAGCCTGATTACGGTGATGAAGACCCTAATAGTGAGCACTACTGATGACCGAAAGCCAGCTCGAACAAGAAGCCCTTGATTGGTTGGCTGAGGCGGGGTACTCCATCCACGCAGGCTCCGACATCGCCCACGATGGGCTCAACCCCCAGCGGGCCCACTACCGCCAGGTGCTGCTGCCGTTTCGTCTGCGCGAGGCCGTCCAGCGGCTGAACCCCGATGTGCCCACGGCCGCCCGCGAAGACGCGTTGCAGCGCGCGCAAGACATGGGCATTCCGGCGCTGTTGTCGGCCAACCGGGCGTTTCACAAGCTGCTGGTGGGCGGGGTTCCGGTGCAGTACCAGCGCGATGGCGAGACCGTAGGCGACTTTGTGCGCCTGGTGGACTGGGCCAACCCTGAACGAAATGAGTTCTGGGCGGTCAACCAGTTCACCATCAAAGGCCCGCACCACACGCGCCGGCCCGACATCACCCTGTTCATCAACGGCCTGCCGCTGGTGCTGATTGAACTGAAGAACCCAGCCGATGAAAACGCCGACATCTGGAAGGCTTACGACCAGATTCAGACCTACAAAGAGCAGATTCCAGACGTTTTCCAGACCAACGAGCTGCTGGTGATTTCGGATGGCACGGATGCCCGCATGGGCAGCCTGTCGGCCAACGCCGAGCGCTTCATGCAATGGCGCACCATCGACGGCGTGAACCTGGACCCGCTGGGTGAGTTCAACGAGCTGCAGACCCTGGTGCGCGGCGTGCTGGCCCCGCCGGTGTTGCTGGACTACCTGCGCTACTTCGTGCTGTTCGAGGACGACGGGCACCTAGTCAAGAAGATTGCTGGCTACCACCAGTACCACGCGGTGCGCTCTGCGATTGAACATGTAGTCGCGGCTTCCCGCACCGACAGTGCAGCGGGCGTGCGCGGCAAAGGCGGGGTGGTGTGGCACACCCAGGGCAGCGGCAAGAGCATCACCATGACTTGCTTTGCCGCCCGGGTGATGCAAGAGCCAGCGATGGCCAACCCGACCATCGTCGTCATCACCGACCGCAACGACCTGGATGGGCAGCTGTTTGGCGTGTTCAGCTTGGCGCAAGACCTGCTGCGCGAGCAGCCGGTGCAGGCCAGCACCCGGCAAGAGCTGCGCCAGTTGCTGGGCAACCGGCCCTCGGGCGGCATTGTGTTTGCCACCATCCAGAAGTTCATGCCTGGGGAAGACGAAGACATGTTCCCGGTGCTCTCCGCCCGGCACAACATCGTGGTGATTGCAGACGAGGCGCACCGCACGCAGTACGGCTTTGAGGCCAAGCTCAAGACCCGGAAGGTACCGGGCGCGGCCTCGGGCTCCACCAGCCTGGGAGCGCTGACCAGCAGCGATGGGGAATACGCAGCGCCCGCAGGCACGGCCGACCTGGCCCCGCCCGAGTACAAGACCAGCTACCAGGTTGGCTACGCGCAGCACCTGCGCGATGCACTGCCCAACGCCACTTTTGTCGCGTTCACCGGCACACCGGTGAGCAGCACCGACCGCGACACCCGCGCCGTGTTTGGCGACTACATCCACGTGTATGACATGCAGCAGGCCAAGGAAGACGGCGCCACCGTGGCCATCTACTACGAAAGCCGACTGGCCAAGCTGAAGCTGAAAGAGGCCGACCTGTCGCTGATAGACGACGAGGTGGACGAACTGGCCGAAGACGAGGAAGAGGGAACCCAGGCTCAGCTCAAGAGCCGTTGGGCCGCGCTGGAAAAGGTGGTGGGCGCCCAGCCGCGCGTGGCCAGTGTGGCGGCTGACCTGGTGGCCCACTTTGAGGAACGCAACAAGTCCCAGGACGGCAAAGCCATGGTGGTGACCATGAGCCGCGACATTTGCGTGCATCTGTACAACGAAATCGTCAAGCAGCGCCCCGACTGGCACAGCGACGACCCGGAGCAGGGCGCCATCAAAGTCGTGATGACCGGCAGCGCGAGCGACAAGGCCCTGCTGCGCCCTCACATTTACAGCAACCAGGTGAAGAAGCGGCTGGAAAAGCGCTTCAAAGACCCGGCCGACCCGCTGCGCATGGTCATCGTGCGGGACATGTGGCTCACCGGGTTTGACGCCCCCTGTGTTCACACCATGTACGTGGACAAACCCATGAAGGGCCACAACCTGATGCAGGCGATTGCCCGCGTCAACCGCGTGTTCAAGGACAAGCAGGGCGGCCTGGTGGTGGATTACATCGGGATCGGCAACGAGCTGAAGGCGGCCATGAAGGAGTACACGGCCAGCAAGGGCAGAGGGCGCCCCACGGTGGACGCCTACGAGGCCTTGTCCGTATTGCTAGAAAAGCGCGATGTGTTGCACGCCATGCTGCACGGCTTTGCTTGGACCAACTTCAAGACCGGCGGCCACAAGACGCTGGCCGGAGCGGCCAACCATGTGCTGGGACTGCTGTCCGAGACCAAAGACAAAAGCGGCAAACCTGTGCGCGATGGCAAAAAGCGCTTTGCCGATACGGCGCTGGCCATGAGCAAAGCCTTCAGCCTGTGTTGCACGCTGGACGAAGCCAAGGCGGTGCGCGACGAGGTGGCGTTTTTGCAGGCCGTGAAAGTCATCCTGACCAAGCGCGACATCAGCACCAGGAAGAAGACGGACGAACAGCGCGACCTGGCCATCCGCCAAATCATCAACCAAGCGGTGGTCAGCGACGCGGTGGTGGACATTTTCGACGCCGTGGGTTTGGAAAAACCCAACATTGGTTTGCTGGACGAAAGCTTCCTGGCCCAGGTGCGGAACCTGCCTGAGAAAAACCTGGCGGTGGAATTGCTGGAGCGCCTGCTTGAAGGCGAAATCAAGAGCAAGTTCGCCACCAACGTGGTGCAGCAAAGGAAGTTCAGCGACCTGCTGAGCAACGTCATCACCCGATACCAGAACCGCAGCATCGAAACGGCGCAGGTGATGGAAGAACTTGTTGAGATGGCCAGAAAATTTCGAGAGGCTGCGAGCAGGGGAGAACAGCTGGGCCTGTCCGACGACGAAGTGCGCTTTTACGACGCACTGGCCAACAACGAATCGGCCGTGCGCGAACTCGCCGACGAGACCCTCAAGCTCATCGCCCACGAACTGACGGACAACCTGCGCAAGAACATCACGGTGGACTGGGCGCAGCGCGAAAGCGTTCGGGCCACCCTGCGCTTGATGGTCAAGCGCATCCTGCGCAAGTACAAGTACCCGCCTGACCTGCAGGAGGCTGCTGTGGAGCTGGTGCTGCAGCAAGCAGAGGTGTTGGGCAGTTCTTGGGGTTGAGTGCATCCATGGGTGCATTGACCCCCGACTTCGAGCCTCGCGTTCAGGCTCCGACCAACGGCCGCGTTCGGTAAAACTTCAGCGGGCTGATTTGCCCGGCTTTGAGCACAGCCGGTTTCATCTTGCCGACCACGTGCATTTCGCAGGGTTTGCAGTCAAAGCGCAGGGTGAGTTTTTCGTCGCCGTGGATGAGTTGCATAGGTTCGGCGCGCACGGTGCCTTGCACACCGGTGACGCCTTTGGCCTGTTTGGGGCAGAGGCTGAGCGAGAAGCGCACGCAGTGTTTGGTGATCATCAGGCTCACTTCACCGGGTTCTTCCTGGCTCTCGTAGGCGGCGGCGATGACTTTGACGCCGTGCTTGGCGTAGAAGTCGCGGGCTTTGTGGTTGAACACATTGGCCAGGTAGGTCAGGGTGTCTTCGGGGTAGGGCGCGGGCGGTTGCACCGGCTGGGCGCGGGGCAAGCGCTGCCAGGCGGCGGCGCGGGCGGCTTCCAGCTTTTCCATGGCTTCGCGGCGCAGCGGGTTGAGCAGGGAGGCGGGCACGAACCAGGGCTGCGAGAGGTTGAGCGTTACGTCGATGGGCTCAAAAATGGTGTCGCCCAGCCGGGCCAGTGCTTCGCGCAGTTTGCTCTGCGCCTGGGCGGCGTCTTTGGCGCGTTCCAGGGTGCAGGGCAGGGTGGCGGTGGCGCAGTGGCCGTCTTCGTCGGTGGCGGTCAGGCTCAGGCCTTGGGGCGTTTCGTCCAGTTGCAGCCAGGCGCCGATGCGCCGCTCGGCCGACTTTTTCTCTAAGCTGCGCACCCAGTCCATATCGCGGTTGCGGTTGACGACGGTGTTTTTGCGCAGGTCTTTCAGGGTTTCGATGGCGTCTTTCGGGTACACGCGCCAGCGGTTGGGCGCGGGCAAGCGTTCGGCGCGGTTGATCTGCAGCCCGGTGAGTTCTTTTTGCAGGTCCAGGTAACACAGGCCGTCGCCGTTGTGGATGACGGTGGCGGGGTCGTCGGTTTCCAGCTCAACAAAGTTGGGGCCCACCTGGGTGACGTAGCCGATGGGTCGGCCGGGGTTTTTGGGGGTGTCAAAGGCGCCAATGTCTTCTTTGCGGCCCTGCACAAAATAGTCGGTGAATTCGCGGTTGAAGTTCTGGTCGGGGTCTGGCTGAAAGTGCAGGGTGCAAGT
>JAUXXN010000520.1 GCA_030684755.1 Hydrogenophaga sp. | reverse complement strand
CCAGCCCGACCCGCGCATCATGATGCGCAGCGTGCGCAAAACGCGCGACATTTCGGTGCTGGTGCTGCTGGATTTGTCGCAGTCCACCAACGACAAGGTGGCAGGCCAAGACCACACCGTGCTGGAACTCACCCGCTCCGCTTGCGCGCTGCTGGCCGACGCCATCCAGAAAGTGGGCGACCCGTTCGCCATTCACGGCTTTTGCTCGGATGGCCGCCACGACGTGAATTACTGGCGCTTCAAAGACTTCAACCAGCCCTACGACGACACCGCCAAAGCCCGCCTGGCGGGCATGACCGGCCAGCTCTCCACCCGCATGGGCGCGGCCATCCGCCACGCCGCCGCCGCGATCAAGCTACAGCGCAGCAGCAAAAAACTGCTGCTCGTCATCACCGACGGCGAACCGGCGGACGTGGACGTGCGCGACCCGCAGTACCTGCGCCACGACACCAAAAAAGCGGTGGAAGAGGCCGGGCGCAACGGTGTCACCACCTATTGCATGAGCCTGGACCCGCGCGCCGACCAGTATGTGCGCCGCATTTTTGGCGAGCGGCATTACATGGTGGTGGACAAGGTGGAACGCCTGCCCGAGAAGCTGCCGGTGCTATATGCTGGCCTGACCCGATAACTTGAAAGCACCCATGATTCACACACGCACCCACAGCTACGCCGGCATGGACCAGGAAGAAAACCACGGCATGACCATGACTGGGCGCATCATCCGCGACGCCTGGGTGTTCGGCGTGCTGCCCGAGGGCGATGGCTTTGCTGGCAAAAGCGCAGGCGACATGCAAAACCTGTTCGAGGCCGTGCACCAAGCTTGGGAACCCTACGGCCAGTTGCCCAGCCGCTTACCGACCGAACTGGCCGAACGCCACGCCCGCATTCACGCCGAGGCGGTTCACAAAGCCAAAGCGGCTGGCTGGAGCGCGGAGCTGGGCGAAGACGACTGATCAGGCGCTGAGGCAGCGCGTCTTGTTGCACCTGCCTTCGCAGGTTTGCCGTCTAGGTCGCTCAAAGCCCCTCGTCGATGAGCGCTCGCAGCGTTTCCTCCAGCGCGGCATTCAGGCTGAGCCATTCTTCTCGCAGTTGCTCCGGCGGTGTCCGGGGTGCTGTGCCGTCTGGCGGCATTTGCAGCTGCTGCATGCGCTGTTGCAGTTGCTGCAAACGGCCCCAGTGCGGACGGGTGCGGCAGGGGTGGTCGTGTGCCAGCAGCTTCAGCCACTGGCCGATGAAGTCGTTTCCGCACTGCATCCGGGAGCGTGCCGTCGATACGGTCGGCTCGGTGGCATCCAGCACACCCTTGCGGCAATGCGTCAGTTCCGCCAGTGCAAACAGCAGCAATTGGTGGTCTGAACCCAGCCGGGGTAAACCCAGCCATTCCACAGGCGGTTGCCAGGTACGGCACCAATCCAGCAATTCCGTCGCTGGCAGGGGCCGTGCAATCGCGTAGCCCTGCGCATGTTCGCAGCCCATGCGCAACAACGCGCACCCATGCGCGGTGGTTTCCACCCCTTCGGCAATCACTTCGCGTTGGAAAGCCCGGGCCAGTCCCAACACGCCTTGCAAGATGGCCAGGTCGTCGGGGTCTTCCAGCATGTTGCGCACGAAGCTCTGGTCGATCTTCAGCTCCCGCGCAGGCAAGCGGCGCAGGTAGGTGAGCGACGAGTACCCGGTGCCGAAATCGTCGAGCGAGAAATCCACCCCCAGCACCTCGCAGCGCCGCATCAGGTCCGACACCTCGTCCATGTCGTTCAGTGCGGTGGTCTCCAGCACCTCCAGACGCAAATCACCCGGTTCCACGCTGGGGTGTTGCGTCAGTGCCTGTTCCAGCAGGGGCACCAAGTCGCTCGTGAGTTGCTGGGCGTCCAGGTTGAGGCTGATCGCCAGGCGCAAGTCTTGCGTTTTCCAGAGGGCAATTTGCCTCAGCACGTCGTGCAGCAACCACCCGCCCAGGGCCAAGCCCAGGACGTGGTTTTGAATGGTGGGCAAAATGCGCGCGGGTGGCAGCAGCCCCAGCGTGGGGTGATTCCAGCGCACCAGCGCCTCGGCGCCCAGCACCTGACCGGTGCGCATGTTCACTTTGGGCTGGTAGTGCACCACAAACTCGCGCCGGTCCAGCGCCTGGCGAATCGCATCCAGGCTTTCGTGCTGTTCGCGCAGCGATTGGTCGTGCGACGCGTCGAACACGTGGTAACGGTTTTTGCCGCTGATTTTGGCCTGGTACATGGCCTGGTCGGCCTGGCGCATCAGTTGGTCGGCGGTGGTGTTGTCGTGCGGGGTGTAGAACGACAGCCCCAAGCTGGCCGAGACCTGCAGCGGGGGGTGGTTCTCGCTGTGCACCGGTTCGGCCGCAGCCAAACGCAGCCGTTCCAGCACCGGCAGGCTTTCCGCAAATTCCGACAGGTCCGGCAGCACGGCCACAAACTCGTCCCCGCCCAGCCGCGCCAAGGTGTCGCCTTCGCGCAGCGCTTGTTTCATCCGGTCGGCCAGCGCGATCAGCAGCATGTCGCCAGCGGCGTGGCCGTGGTTGTCGTTCACCGCCTTGAAACCGACCAGGTCCAGGAACACCACGGCCAGCTTTTTGCCCCGCCGCTCGGTCTGCGCCATGGCCAGTTGCAGGCGGTCGCTCAGCAAGGCCCGGTTGGGCAGACCGGTCAGGGCGTCGAAATGGGCGATGCGCTCCAATTGCTGTTCATGCTCTTTTAGACGGGTGATGTCGGAGAACAGTGCCACGAAGCGCAGCACTTGACCGTCGGCGCCCTGAACCGCGCTGATGGTCAACAGCTCTGCATACACCTCGCCCGACTTGCGGCGGTTCCAGATTTCGCCGGTCCAGCGCCCATCCCCTTTCAGGCTGGCCCACATGGATGCGTAAAACGCTTTGCCTTGCCGACCTGAGCTGAGCATGCTGGTGTTGCGGCCAATGACTTCGTGGCGCTCGTAGCCGGTGATGCTGACGAATGCCTGGTTCACATCGATCAGGGTGCCCACCGGGTCGGTGATCATGATGGCTTCCTGGGCGTGGCTGAACACGCTGGCGGCGAGATGCAGCGCTTCTTCAGCGGCTTTGCGTTGGCTGATGTCTTGGTGCACGCCCACCATGCGCAGCGCGTGCCGTTCGGCATCGCGCTGGGTGACGCGCCCGGTGTCCTGAATCCACAGCCAGTGGCCTTGCTCGTGCCTGAGCCGGTGCTCGCTGACATAGCTGGCGCTGCGTCCCTGTAGATGCTCGGAGAGCTGCTGGCGCACCCGCTCTAGGTCTTGCGGGTGCACGCGTTGCTCCCATTCGTGCACATGCACGGCCTCGCGTGGTGCCAGCCCCAGCATTGCGCACCAGTACGGCGAGACGATGACTTGGCCGCTGGGAATGTCCCAGTCCCACGCGGCCAGCTCACCGCCTTCCAGCGCCAGTTTCATGCGTTCATCGCTGTCGCGCAGCGCGGCTTGCATGCGGGACTGCTGGCTGATGTCGCTCAGCACGCCTGCAAAATTGAGCAGCACACCCTGCGTGTCGCGGATGGCGTTGATGGACATTCTCGCCACGTAGGTGTGGCCAGACTTGTGGCGGTTGTTCAGCTCTCCTGCCCAGGTGCCTGTCTCCAGCACTTGCTTGAAAATTTCAGCAAAAAAGTCTTTGCTGTGTTCACCCGACCCGATTAATCGGGCGTTTTGCCCCAAGACTTCTTGGGCCTTGAATCCGGTCAGGGTTTCAAATGCGGGGTTGACCGACTGTATGTGCCCTTGTGCATCGGTCACCAAGATCGCGTCAGACGCGTTTTGCACCACACGCTGGTCCAACTGGCGCTGTTGGTCCAGTTCGCGTTGTTGCTTGGCCAGCCGTTCCCGGTAAATCCACAGCGCACTGCCCAGCAGGCCCAGCAGCAGCAGCAGCGGCGTCAGCGCCAGGGCACGTCCTCGCGATTCCCGGGCCCAGGTGTCCAGCATGACACGCTGGGGCAACCAGACGCTGACGGCCAACGGGTATTGGCTGGAGGCCCTGTAGCTCATCAGGCTGGAGGCGGGTGCGTCTGCTGTGTCTGCGCTGTCGGCGTCTTGCCAGGTGCGGGTGGCAAAGTCCTGCGCTTCCATCCAGTGCCCCAGGGTGTGGGCACGGGAGGCCAGGGTGGGTGCGGCTGCACGGTTGTCGGTGGTGCTCAGGTGGGCACC
>JAUXXN010000518.1 GCA_030684755.1 Hydrogenophaga sp. | reverse complement strand
TGGTGCCGGCGCCCACTTCCATGTCGTAGGGCTGCAGCAGCGCGCAGCCCTGGGCGTCCCAGTAGGACTGCAGTTTCAAAATGATTTGCTGGAAGGTCAACATGCGCTTGGGGCCAGGGCGTTGCCCGGGCTGGTGGTGGTCTGGGTGGAAAAGCGGCAGCGGTTGGGCTGCGCAGATCGGTGATTTTACGGCGCAGGCTCAGTGCGCATGGCGGCGAGCGGCGATGAGCAGCACCAGCGCCAGACACATGCCCCACAACGGCCACAAGCCGAAGCGGGCGCTCCAGCGGGCGTAAGGCGTGGTACCGCTGCGGCCCTGCACCGTGGCTTCGAGCCGGTCGCGCGTCAGGCGGGGCAACTGGTGCGTGACCACGCCCCGGTGGTCAATGACCGCGGTGGCGCCGGTGTTGGTGGCGCGCAGCATGGGCCGGCCCAGTTCCAGCGCGCGCAGGCGCGAGATGTGCAGGTGCTGGTCAATCGCCACCGTGTCGCCAAACCAGGCGATGTTGCTCAGGTTGACGAGCACTGTGGGGGCCTGGGCCGGGTCGCGAAACGACACGGCCAGCTCTTCGCCAAACAGATCTTCGTAACAAATGTTGGGCGCCAGCCGCTGCCCACCCACGGCCCAGGTCGCTTGCCCCAGCGAGCCCCGGTTGAAGTCGCCCAGCGGAATGCGCATCAGGTTGGTGAACCAGCGAAACAGCGGCGGAATGAATTCTCCGAACGGCACCAGGTGGTGCTTGTCGTAGCGGTAGAAGTCCGCCGACGCCAGGTTCACCGAAGCCTGCGGGTCGGCGCGGGCCTGTGGTGCGCGCGCGGCTGCAGCCGATGCAGGCGACAGGCCCCAGGCCGAGTTGGTGTAACCCTGCGAAAAACTCCCCAGCGGCAGGCCCAGCAGCGCGTGCACCGGCGCGGCCACGCCGGGCTGCACCAAGCCATCCAGCAGCGGCTGCCAGAATTCGGTGCCCAGTTGCTGCGGCAGCAGAGGCAGCGCGGTTTCGGGGGCCACCACCAGTTGCGGGGCATCGGCCGCGCCGGTCTGGGCCGCCGCCACCGCTGCAGCAATCTGCTGCGGATACCAGTTCAGCGCTTGCGCCACGCCGGTACCGGCTTCAAACTTTTCGTCTTGCGCCACATTGCCCTGCAGCAGCCACACGCGCAGTGTGCCGGCGCTGGCGGTGTCGCGCTGGCCATAAGCGCGCCAAGCCTCACCACCACCCAGCATGCTCCACACCAGCGCCAGCAGCAGCCCAGCGGCCGGGGCAGCGCGCCACAGGCCAGACCACTGCAACGTGGTATGGCTAGCCATCAAGGGGGGAATACCCGAGCCAGGCATCGAGCGCCGGACGGGTGAGCCGAACCAATAGCCCAGCGCGGCCCCCACCCACGCCACACCGGAAGCCAGCGCGTAGGCCAGCAGCGCAGCCCCAAAGCCCATGCCGTAGACACCCACCAACGGCGCCCAGGCGGCCATCAGGTCCACCTGCGCGTAGCCGCCCGCGCCCCACGGAAACCCGGTGAGCCAGCGGCCACGGGCCAGCTCGGCCAGCGTCCAGAGCGCAGCAAACAGCAGCGCTTGTGCGCTGCGCGACGGGGGTGCCCACCGGTGCCACAACGCAGCCGCCAACGCGTAGTACAGCGCCAGCGCACCGGCCAGTGCCAGCACGGCCAAAGCGGCCAGCCAGGCGGCCAACCCGCCGTAGGTGTGCATGGACACAAACAACCACCAGAACGTGCCCGCCAGCCAGGCCGTGGCAAACAGCCAGCCGCTCCAAGCCGCGCTGCCCATGCCCCCGCTGCGCTGCAGCGCCAACACCAGCCCAGCCAACGAAACCAATTGCAGCCAGCCGCTGGGTTGACCCGCTGTGGTGCCGGGCAGGCTCCAGCCGTGCAAGGGCCAGGCCAGCGCAGCGGCCTGCAGGCCCCCGGCCACCAAGCACAGCAGCGCCCACCAAACACCGCCGCCGTTCTCGCGCCCAGGCGGGTGAACACCCAAGGCACCCAAGCTTGACGGGGTATGCAGCGATCCGAACAGGCTGCGCATGGGCAGGCAGGTGGGGGTCAGGCTTCTGCCGAGACCGGCATCACCTTGAACCACTTCACCGCACCGCCCTTGGTGTGCAACACCACGAAGCGCAAGCTTTCAAGGGCGTGCACCTCGCCGCGCTTGGGCACGTGGCCCATGGCGTGGGCGATCATGCCGCCGATGGTGTCGAAGTCTTCCTCAGGAAGCCTGAGGCCAAACGACTCGTTGATGCGCTCAATGGGCGTGTCGCCACTGACGCGCCATGTGCTGTCGGCCAAGGCAAAAATATCGCCTTCATCTTCCACGACGTCGAATTCGTCTTCGATTTCTCCGACGATTTCTTCCAGCACATCTTCAATGGTGATGAGCCCAGCCACGCGACCGAATTCGTCGATGACGATGGCCAGATGGTTGCGGTTGCCACGGAATTCGCGCAACAAGTCGTTGAGCCCCTTGCTCTCGGGCACG
>JAUXXN010000515.1 GCA_030684755.1 Hydrogenophaga sp. | reverse complement strand
AAGCGCTGGTGCCGCCACCACCACCTGCTGGCCGACGACATCGCGCTCGCGCTGGCCACTGCCGGGCCGGTGGCGAGCATCACCATCGCCGAACACCGCACCGCAGGCCCCATCGCTCCAGGCGGCGCACTGCGCGAGTTTTGCCTGGTCTCGATGCTGCGCAACATCCACGGCCTGGCCTGCTGGTTCATCGACTCGCGCCTGCCGCTGCTGGGAGCCCAGTTTCCGTTTGCACCACCGGCCCATGCAGCCGCCTACGCCGTGCTGTTCGACGGCCCGACCGACTTCAACGCCGGCCCGGCCAGCATCCGCTTTGACGCCCGCTACCTGGCTCTGCCGCTCAAGCGCGACGAAGCCGCTATGAGCCAGATGCTGCAGCGCGCCCTGCCCCTGACCGTGCGCCCCTACCGGCGCGACCGCCTGCTGGTGCAGCGCGTGCGCCAGGTGCTGACAAACCAACCGCTGAACGCCCACAACGCACACGACCTGGCCGAACAGCTCGGCCTGTCGGCCCGCACGCTGCACCGCCAGCTGAAAGACGAAGGTGCCTCGCTGCAAGCGCTGAAAGACGAGGTGCGGTGCCAGCGCGCCACCGAACTGCTGCAACGCACACAGCGGCCCATCAAACAGGTGGCCGAGGCGGCCGGTTTTCAAAATGAGAAGAGCTTTATCCGCGCTTTCAAAGCCTGGACGGGCATGTCGCCTACAGAGTGTCGCGAGAAGGACTCAAATACGGCGTCAGGAAGTGAAACTTCTTCAACCCAATGACAAAAATCATTCACAACCCATGCCGACAGTGGTCAGACCGTCCTGTGGGTTGAAACAGGCGTATTTCACTCTTGAAATCGGTTCAAAAACGCCCAGAAAAACGCCCGAAAAATCGCATCGGCAACGACCAACTTTCGGGCTCATGCAGGCGAAAAAAAGAGCTCAAAACGGCCGCCTAGGGTAAATCCTTAGCCGCACGATGTCCCAAAAAATCAGCCAAGCGGTTCTACTAACCGGTCTCAAACGGGTTTGCTTGGGCCCATGCTGTTTGCGCAGCCAGTAGCCAGCAACACGGTTTGAGCCCATGCGATAGCCCGCCTGTTTCGGACTGAAAAGTCCTCTCGCAGCCTGCTCTTGTGTCCATCGAAAATTTCCGGAGACCTCCACCATGCAACACAACCTGAAAGTCCTGGCACTCGCTGCCGCCATGGCCACCATCGCCGTGCCTGCCACTGCGCAAGAAAACGTGCGCTGGGGTATTCCCATGGCCTTTGGCTCCAACCTGACCGCCCTGGGCGACACCATGCCCTGGGTGTCGGAACAGCTGAAAAAAGTCTCTGGCGGCACCGTCAACCTGCAAGTGTTCGAGCCCGGCAAGCTGGTGCCTGCGCTGGGTATTTTTGATGCCGTGTCCTCCGGCAAGGTGGAGGCAGGCTACAGCTTCATGGGCTACGAGCTGGGCAAAGTGCCGGTGTCGGCCATCTTCGGCGCGTTGCCTTTCGGCATGGAAACGCCCCAGTTTTCTGCCTGGATGTATTTCGGTGGCGGCGACGCGCTGCTGAAGGAAGCCTTCAAGCCGCACAACGTGTACCCTATTTTCTGCGGCTCCATCAGCCCCGAAGCCGCCGGCTGGTTCCGCAAGGAAATCAAAACGCCTGACGACCTCAAAGGCCTGAAGTTCCGCGCCGCAGCCCTGGGCGGCAAGATCTACCAGAAGCTGGGTGCATCGGTCACCATGCTGCCCGGTGGCGAGTTGTTCCAAGCGCTGGAAAAAGGTGTGTTGGACGGCACCGAGTTCTCCCTGCCCACCGTGGACGACCAGTTGGGTTTCTCCAAAGTGGCCAAGCACTACTACCTGCCAGGCTGGCACCAGCCGTCCACCAACCAGTTCCTGTACGTGAACATCGCTGCCTGGAACAAGCTCAAGCCACAGACCCAAGCCCAGATCGAGACCACCTGCACCGCTGGCGTGACCATGGCTATTTCCAAGGCTGAGGCCCTGCAAGGCGAGGCCCTGGCCAAGTTTGAGCGTGAAGGCGTGAAGCTGCACCAGTTCAACAAGACCATGCTGGACGCATTCGCCAAGGCGTCGAAAGAAGTGCTGGCCGAAGAGTCTGCCAAAGACCCGATGTTCAAGAAGGTGCACGACAGCATGTCGGCCTTCCAGAACAAGAACCGCGCCTGGCACAACCTGGGCTACCTGCCACGCGACCACAAGTAAGGTTTGGATGAGACGGGCAGCGTTGATCGCTTAGAAGGACATTGGAATGAAGAACATGACGCACAACGCTGCTCCGCTGCAAGCAGGGCCTTCGGGCCTTGCCCTACCCACCACCGCTTTTTCGCGGGCTGCCGACCGGGTGGTTACCTGGTTCGGTGAACTCGCCTCGGCCTTGTGGCTGATTCTGGTGCTGGTGATCGTGATTCAGGTGGTTGCTCGTTACGCCTTTGGCGCCGGTTCCATCATGATGGAAGAGTTGCAATGGCACCTCTACGCCATTGGCTTCATGCTGGGCATTTCGTTCACCGAGGTGAAGGAACGCAATGTGCGCATCGACGTGCTGGCTGAGCGCTTCACGCAGCGCACCCGCCAGTGGATCGAGCTGTTTGGCCTGGCCGGCCTGCTGGTTTTTTGCGGCGTGGTGATCTGGTACGCCATCCCGTTTTTCTGGTCTTCATACCAACTCAATGAAGTGTCCGCCGCTGCCGGCGGCCTGCCCTACCGCTGGTTCGTCAAGTCTTTCTTGGTCACCGCATTTGTGTTGCTCGCCCTGGCCGCCATCAGCCGGTTGACCCGGGTCTGGGCTGCGCTCTTCTCCACACACAACGCATAACAGAGGGAAGACACGTGCTGCCTTTTTACGAATTCCTCGCCATCGGTTTGATGGTGACCTTTATCTTGGCGCTGTTCACGGGCTACCCGGTGGCGTGGCTGCTGGCCATCCTGTCGCTGGGGTTTGCCGCGCTGGGAATCTTCCTGGGCGACCAGTTTGGGTTTGACACCTTCCTGATGACGAGCTGGGCGAAGTTTTCAGGCATCGTGGACCGGTTTGACGCGATCATGTCGAACTGGGTGCTGGTCTCGCTACCCATGTTTGTGTACATGGGCCTCATGCTTGACCGCTCGGGCGTGGCCGACACCATGATGCGCAACTTCGTCAAGGTGTTTGGCGGCATACGCGGTGGTCTGGGCCTGACGGTGATCGTCATCGGCATTTTGCTGGCCGCATCCACCGGCATCGTGGGCGCTTCGGTGGTGCTGCTGGCCGTGCTGTCCATGCCCATCATGCTGCAAAACAACTACAACAAGGCGCTGGCCTCGGGTGTGGTGGCAGCCTCGGGCACGCTGGGCATCTTGATTCCGCCGTCCATCATGCTGGTGCTCATGGCCGACCAGGTGTCGGTTTCGGTGGGCGACCTGTTCATGGGCGCGCTGATTCCGGGCGTGGCGCTGGGCCTGCTGTACATGGTCTTCGTGATCATCGTCGGCTTCGTGCGCCCCGACCTGGTGCCGCCTCGGCCTGCCGATGCCGAAAAGCTAACAGCCCGCCAAGTGGGCATCGCCTTCCTGTCCACACTGCCCACCTTTGGTCTGATTTTGCTGGTGTTGGGCTCCATCTTCTTCGGCATTGCCACTCCCACCGAAGCCTCGGGCCTAGGTGCCTTTGGCGCCATCTTGCTCGCAGCGGCCAACGGCAAACTCAACTGGTCCGTCATTCGCCAAGTGGGCATTGAAACCACGCTCACCACCTGCTTCATCTTCGCCATCTTCATTGGCGCCACGGTGTTTGCCTATGTGTTGCGCCTGATCGGTGGCGACGAGCTGATCGCCGAGTTCTTCAAGGGTCTTGGCTTGGGCCCCACCGGCCTGGTGCTGGTGGTGCTGTTGGTGGTGTTTGTGGCCGGCTTCTTCCTGGACTGGTTCGAGATCGTGCTGATCATCTTGCCGCTGCTGGCCCCCGTGATCAAACTCGCCGGACTGGACATGACCTGGTTCCTGATTCTGGTGGCGCTGATGCTGCAGACCTCGTTCCTCACACCGCCTGTGGGCTTTTCACTCTTCTACCTCAAGGGGGCGGTACCCAAGGGCGTGACCATTCGCGACATCTACATCGGCGTCATCCCCTTCGTGCTGCTGCAAATGGCCATGGTGGCGCTGTGCTTCATGTACCCTCAGGTCATTCTCTGGCTGCCGCAGCAGATGTACGGCGGCGGTTGATGCGCTGACCATGCATAAAAAAAGGGCCAGAAGGCCCTTTTTTTATGGCTGTGAAATGCACATCAGCCCCGCAAGAAGTACGCCAATTCGTCCATGTGGTGCAACACCCGCGCCACCGGCAAACCCGCAAACGCGCGGCCATGCCCTTCGGGGCAATAGCCCCACACGGTAGCGCCCGCGTCCAGCCCGGCGCGCACGCCGGTGGCCGTGTCTTCTACCACCAAACAGCGCGCCGGGTCGGCGCCCACGTGCGCGGCAGCGGCCAGGTACACATCGGGCGCAGGTTTGGAGCGCGGCATGTCGTGGCCGCTGAAAATGCGGTCCTCAAAATACGGCGCCATGCCCGCCATGGCAATCTGCATCACCACCTTGGGCCGGTCGGCGCCCGATGCGCAGGCAATGCGCCCCGCCGTGTGCGCGTGCGCCGCCGCCACCGCTTGCAGCGCGCCGTCCATGGCGCGCAGTTCGGCGCGCAGGCGTTGGTCGCGCCGCGCATAAAAGGCACGCATCCAGTCCTCGGTCAGGGGCTGACCGGTTTCCCGTTCAATGCGGACGCGCTCATCGCGCACCGCCTTGCCGATAAAAATTTGCATGCACTCGGCTTGCGTCAAACCCCAACCGGCTTCGTTCAGCATCTGGCGCAACACGCCGTTGGTGATGGGTTCGCTGTCCACCAGAACGCCATCGCAGTCGAACAACACGGCATCAAATGTTGTACTCATTCCGTTTCCAGATCCATCGTGAACGCGAAGGCGAAGCGCAGACAGTACAAACGTACGGCAAGCGAAGCCGACAAAGTGCACGGTTGATATGGAAATGGAATCACTTCAGATCTCCATCCACATACCACCAGCGCCCACCCTCGCGCACAAAGCGGCTGTTCTCGTGCAAACGCTGACCACGCCCTGCAACACGCGAACGCGCTACAAATTCCACCTCGGCGCGGTCGATGTCCAGCACGCGGTGGCGCTTCACCTCCAGCCCCAGCCATTTCACGCCGGGCTCCAAATCCAAGTCGGCAGGCCGGGTGCTGGCGTGCCAACTGGCGTTGAGGTAGTCCACACGGCCCAGCACAAAAGCGCTGTAGCGCGAACGCATCAGGCTCTCGGCATCGGGCGCAGGCGTGTCATGGTCCAGAAAACGGCCACAACACGCGCTGAACGTGCAGACTTTTGCGCGCACGTCCAAGCGCCCGCAAGGGCATACCAGCGTCACGCCCGCGCTGCCTTGCTGCGCGCCTTGTGCGCCTCCAGCGTTTCGGTGGGTGCGCTTAGCTTGAGCCATTCGGTGAAACCGCCGTCGATATGGGCCACATTGTTCATGCCCATGTCTTTCAGCGCTTTGGTGGCCAAGGCGCTGCGCCAGCCTGCTCCGCAAAAGAGCACAAACTCTTTGCTCTCGTCACCAAACACCGGCTTGTAATAAGGCGACGCCGGGTCCACCCAAAACTCCAACATGCCACGCGGCGCATGCAAAGCCCCGGGCACCGTGCCCTCGCGCTCAAGCTCGCGCACATCGCGAATGTCAACCACCTGCAAACACGGGTCCGTGCCCAAGCGCTCACACACCTGCGCCACGGTGTAGGTGGTGATCTGCGCCGTGGCTTCGTCCACCAGCGCCTGGAATCCTTTGGTGATCGGCATGAAAGTCTCCTTTTGTAAAAAAACAAATTATCGACCGCACCCAAGCCACGATTCGCAGCGAGCAGAAAAACCCAGGATGCCGCGCAACCGGCTTTGCCGGGGCGCAGGCATCGCCCCCCTGGGGGGGTGACGCGCAAAGCGCGGCGCGGGGGGGTACCTACTTCCTCCAAAACTGCGCCGTAAACAGCACCAGCACGGTCAACAGTTCCAAGCGTCCCAGCAGCATGGCGAAGGTCAACACCCAGATTTGGAACGGGTGCAGTCCGCCAAAATTGCTGGCTGGTCCCACCTCACCCAGGCCAGGACCGATGTTGTTGACGGTGGCGACCACGGCAGAAAATGCGGTCACGATGTCCATCCCGGTGAACAGCAGCACCATGGTCAGGCCCATGATGGTGGCGCCATAAATCAGCATGAAGCCGAGCACCGCCGTCATGACCGACATGGGAATGACGCCGCCGCCGAGCGTGACCGGGTTGACCACGCGTGGGTGGATGATGCGGACCAGTTCGCGCCGGGCTTGTTTGACGAGCAGGATCATGCGCACCATCTTGATGCCGCCGCCGGTGGAGCCCGCGCAAGATACAAAGGAGCCCAAAAACATAAGCAACACCGGCGCAAACACGGGCCACAGCGAATAGTCGGTGGCCGAATAACCGGTGGTGGTGGCCAACGACAACACATGAAACGCGCTGGCGCGCAGGGCATCGGGCACGTTGTCGTACACGCGGTGTGCCAGCAACAAGCCCGCAACCAGCACCACGGCGCCCAACAGCACGCCAAAGTAGGTGCGAATTTCGCGGTCGCTGGTCAGAGGTTTGAGCGAGCGGCTGCGCAGCACGATGAAGTAACGCATGAAGCTGATACCGGCCAGCGCCATGAACACCACCGCCACCCATTCCACGGCGGGGGATTTGAAGTGGCCCAAGCTGGCGTCGTACGACGAAAAGCCACCCAAACCCATGGTGGTGCACATGTGCATGAAGGCATCGGCCCAACTCATACCGGCCCAACGATAGGCCAGCAGACACGCCCCTGAAAACAAAAAGTACACCCCCCACAGGCCACGCGCGGTCTCGGTGATGCGTGGGGTGAACTTGGTGTCTTTCATGGGGCCGGGGGTTTCGGCCTTGTAGAGCTGCAAGCCGCCCAGGCCCAGCAAGGGCAGCACGGCCACCACCAGCAGCATGATGCCCAGGCCGCCAATGAGTTGCAAAAAGCAGCGCCAGACGTTGGCCGACACGGGCAAGTGGTCGAGCCCCGAGAGCGCTGTGGCGCCGGTGGCGGTGAGCGCGCTCATGGCCTCGAAATAGGCCTTGGTCCAGGTGATGTCGGGCACGGTGAACATGAGCGGCACAGCGGCATAAGCGGGCAACACCAGCCACACCAAGTTGACCAGCATGAAGCCGTCTTTGGGCATGAGCTCGCGCCGGTGGCGCCGGGTGGCCCACCACAGCAGCAGGCCGCTGGCGACGGTGAGGCCAAAGCCTTTGACCCAAATCAGGGTGTGGTGGTCGGCGTCCAGAAACCAGGCCCAAGCCATGGGCACCAGAAAGGCCGATGAAAACGCCACCAAAATGCGGGAAAAAACCGATAAAACAGGAAACAGGCTGTGCATGGGTATTTATTTTCGCCAGAACCCCGGTGTCATCAACACCAGAAAGGACAGCATTTCGAGCCGCCCGAGCAGCATGGCGAAGGTGCAGACCCAGGTTTGAAGGTCGGTCAGCCCGGCAAAATTGCCCGCTGGACCGACCTCGTTGAGCCCAGGGCCCATGTTGTTGACGCTGGCCACAACGGCGGTGAAGGCGGTGTCAAACGACATGTCGGTGAGCAGCAGCACCATGGTCAGCCCGATGATGACGCCGCCGTACACCAGCATGAAGCCCAGCACCGAAAAGATGGTGCTGCTGTCCACCGCGTTGCCGCCCAGCGTGACCGGATGCACCGCGCGGGGGTGGACAATGCGGCGCATTTCCCGCCGCGCCTGCTTGATCAAAATGACCATGCGCGCCATTTTGATACCGGCGCCGGTCGAGCCTGCGCTGGTGGCAATGCCCGAGAGCATGATCATGTACAGCGGTGCAAACACCGGCCACAGGGTGTAGTCCACCGTGGAATAACCGGTGGTGGAACCGATGGAGATGACGTTGAACAAGGCTATGCGCAGCGCTTCGCCGGGGTCGCTCAGGGTGCCCTTGACGAGCAGCAGGCAGGCCACAAAGACGCCCGAACCCACCAGCAGACCGATCGAGCTGCGCCACTCGGCGTCGCGCCAGATGCGCCCCGGCTGGCGCTTGGTGATGGCCACAAAGTACAGCGCAAAGTTGCAGCTGGCTATCAGCATGAAGACAATGGCCACCCATTCCAATGTGGGCGACTGAAAGTAGCCAAAGCTGCTGTCGTGTGACGACAAGCCGCCCAAGCTCATGGTGGAAAACATGTGTGTCCAAGCGTCCAGCGGCGTCATGCCTCCGAGCCAGTAAGCCAACACACAGGCCAACGACAGCAGGCAATACACACTCCACAAGCCTTTGGCGGTTTCGGTAATGCGGGGCGTGAGCTTGGCGTCCTTCATGGGACCGGTCGCTTCTGCGCGAAACAACTGGCTGCCACCCACGCCCAGCATAGGCAAAATAGCCACGGCCAGCACCAAAATGCCCATGCCGCCGAGCCACTGCAAAAAGCAGCGCCACAGGTTGATGGAGCCCGGCAGAGCGTCCAGGCCGACGAGCACGGTAGCGCCGGTGGTGGTGAGGCCGGACATGGCCTCAAAGTAGGCGTCAGTGAACGACATGGGTGTGTCGGTGCTGCCAAAGTACAACAGCAGCGGCACGCTGGCGAAGAGCGGCAACAGCGTCCAGACCAAGCCCACCAGCAAAATGCCATCGCGCGTTTGCAGCTCCAAATGGCGCCCCACCTTCCAGACCGCTGTGCGCATGAGCAAGCCGCTGGCAAACGTGATCAACATCGCCAGCGGATAAGCCGACTCGGCGCCGTCGTGTGTCCAATACGACACGCCCCACGGCACCAGCATGGTGAGGGCGAACACCATGACGATCACCCCGAGCACGGGGAACACACGAAAGAAAGGCATCGGGTTCAGCCGAAGAACGTGGCGCTGACCTGAAACAGCTTTTCCACTTCACGCACCAGGCGTTTGTTGGGAATAAAAATGATGATGTGGTCGTCGGTTTCGATCAAGGTGTCGTGGTGCGGCATCAACACATCGGCGCGCGCGCCCTTGCCGCGAACAACGGCACCGATGATGGCGCCCTTGGGCAATTTGATTTCCTCGACCTTGCGCCCCACCAGCTTGGAGGTTTTTCGGTCACCCCGGGCAATGCCTTCCAGCGCCTCGGCAGCGCCCCGGCGCAAGCTGTGCACCGCCGCCACGTCGCCCCGGCGCAAATGGGCCAGCAACTCACCGATGACGGTTTGGGCCGGTGAGATGGCGATGTCGATGGTGCTGCCTTGCATCATGTCGGCATAGGCGCGGCGGTTGATCAGCGACATCACCCGCCCAGCACCCAGGCGTTTGGCCAGCATGGCCGACATGATGTTGTCTTCGTCGTCGCTGGTCAGCGCGATGAACAAATCCATCTCGCCCACGTTTTCTTCCAGCAGCAGGTCTTCGTCGGCGCCATCGCCTTGCAACACCAGCATGCTGGACGGCAACTGGCTGGCCAGGTATTCGCAGCGCTTCTTGTCGCGCTCAATGATCTTGACAACGCACTGCCCAACCAGCGAACGCGCCAAACGCAAGCCCACTTTGCCGCCGCCCGCAATCATCACGCGCTGCACCGGTTTGTCGATGTTGTGGATACCCGCCAGCACCTGGCGGATCTTGCGCGTGTCGGCCAACACGAACACCTCGTCACCCGGCAGGACGCGTGTGTTTGAGTTGGCCTCCATCTCGGTGTCGAGCCGGTACAGGGCGACCACCCGCATCTCGGCATGAGGCATGAGGTCGCGGAACTCGCCAATCGTTCGCCCGACCAAGGTGCCACCGGCGGCGGCCCGCACCACAATCAAACAGGCGCGTTTTTGAGAAAACTCCACCACCTGCAGCGCCTCGGGAAAGCTGATGAGTTGGTGGATGTAGCGCGTCACGGATTCTTCGGGGCAAATCACATGGTCCACCGCAAAACCGCCCTTGCCCAACAGCGCTTCCCCCTCTTGGAACTCCGGCGAGCGCAAACGGGCGATGGTGCTGGGCACGTTGAAGATGTCGTGCGCCACCTTGCACACCACCAAGTTCGACTCGTCGGCGGCGGCGCAGGCGATCAGCATGTCGGCGTCTTGCGCACCGGCTTCGCGCAGCACCGAGGGCTGAATGCCGTTGCCCACCACGCCGCGCAGGTCCAGCCGGTCTTCCAGCAGCCGCAGCCGCACGGGGTCCTGGTCAATGACGGTGATGTCGTTTTGCTCAGAAACCAAGCTCTCCGCAACGCTCTCGCCCACCCGGCCCGCACCCAAAATAATGATGTTCATGGCCGGATTATGCCCCTCCCCTCAGTGGGGAAACCGCCCCAAGGGCACAGCGGAACCGGCTTCGCCGGGCCGCCAGTGCCGCCCCCCTGGGGGGGTGACGCCGCAGGCGGCGCGGGGGGCTTTCTAGATCCCGCGCTGGATAATGATTTTCTGCACGTCGGAGGTGCCCTCGTAAATCTGGCACACCCGCACGTCGCGGTAGATGCGCTCTACAGGGAAGTCGCTCACATAGCCGTAACCACCAAACACTTGGATCGCGTCGCTGCACACTTTTTCGGCCATTTCGCTGGCGAACAGCTTGGCCATAGCGGCTTCTTTTAGGCAGGGCTGCCCCGCGTCTCGCAAAGCGGCGGCGTGGTGCGTGAGTGCGCGGGCGGCTTCAATCTGCGTCGCCATGTCGGCCAGCCGAAAACCCACCGCTTGGTGGTTGAAGATGGGCTGGCCAAAGCTCTCACGTTCTTTGGCGTATTTCACGGCGCATTCAAACGCGCTGCGCGCCATGCCAATGGCCTGCGAAGCAATGCCAATGCGCCCACCTTCGAGCGAGCTCAGGGCAATCTTGTAGCCCTCTCCTTCGGTGCCAATCAGGTTCTCAGCCGGAATGCGGCAGTTGTCGAAATTGATCTGCGCGGTGTCGCTGCTGTGCTGGCCCAGCTTGTCTTCAATCCTTGC
>JAUXXN010000514.1 GCA_030684755.1 Hydrogenophaga sp. | reverse complement strand
GGTTGCGCGGAACAGGGTCGGTGTGCTGGTGAACCGTGATGTGGATGCCCGTATCCAGATTGGACCCCAGCGCCTCGATGAGTTCATGGACCCGAAACGGGCCACTGACCCAACCCATCAGTGCGGCTTGTCTTTCGGCCGCCGTGCGGGCGGGCAGAGTGGGCTTGTAAATGGGTACGTACATGACCAAGGCGGGGCGAGCGGCCAGCCCCAAGGGGGCGTCTTGCGCCAGCCGAAGGCCATCGCTCAGGGCCAGTGCGCCACTGTCGCGCGCACGCGCCATGGCAGCGTGCGTCAAGGGGTTGGTGGCCAAGTCCACGCCGCGAACGGCTGCGTTGGCTTCGTTCAGCGGTTCAATGAATGCCAATGGCGCGTAAACCGGGCGTTCACCCTCGGGGCGCACCTGAAATGCAGGCTGGTCTTGCGCCCGCATGTCGGCCACGAACGAGTCGAGCTGATCGGCCGGCACATGCATCACCAGGGCAATGCCTTGCAGACCGGGGCGGGTTTGGGGCAGTTGCAGTGCTTCGATGTAGCGGTGGAATTCACTCGCCGTGACTTGGTCAGAGCCTTCCACCAAACCTTTGACGCCCCTGAGTGCCAGCTCGTAGCTGAGCAAGCGTTGGGTGATCACGCTGGTGATCTGGTCAGCTTCCATGTTGAGTGCGTGTTCCGCGCGGTCGTCAACCTGTTGTTCCTCTGACCACCAGTGGGTGGCCGTGATAGCCAAGCCCAGCACAGTGATGAGCAGGGAATAAATGATCGGAAGGCGAGCACGCAACATTTCGTCATTGTGGCCGATGAAGGGTTCCTAAATCAGAGAAATCCTTGGTCACAAAGCGGGCCACTGTCACCCCCTCGACGGTGTCCCATGTGTTTAAATACCATCCATATAGATTCCAAATGGATGGTTTACAGATGGCCAACACACCGACCGAACCCAAAGCCCGGGTGGGCGACACCGAAAAACTCACCATCAACCTCGGCGTGGTGGACCTGGGGCAGGTCGATCTGCTGGTGCAGGAAGGGTTTTATTCCAACCGCTCCGACCTCATTCGCACGGCGGTGCGCAACCAGCTGGCGGTGCACGCCGACGCGGTGCGCCAAACCGTGGCGCGGCGCACGCTCATGCTGGGTTTGCAGCACCTGAGCCGGGCCGACCTGGAACGCGCCGTGGCCGCTGGCCAGCGGCTGCGGGTGCAGGTGGTGGGCCTGGCCCGCATTGCCGAAGACGTGCCGCCCGAACTCGCGCTGGCCGCCATCGAATCGGTGTCGGTGCTGGGCGCGTTTCATGCATCGCCCGAGGTGCGCCGCGCGCTGGCCGGGCGCATGGTGTGAACGCGCC
>JAUXXN010000689.1 GCA_030684755.1 Hydrogenophaga sp. | reverse complement strand
GGTGGTCCTTCGGACCACATTGCCCGGCAGGTGCAACCCCTGGTCAGCCAGAACCTGGGGCAGAACATCATTGTGGAAAACATCGGCGGCGCCAGCGGCACGATCGGTGTGACGAGGGCTTTGGCCGCACCCGCCGATGGGCACACCGTCATCCTGGGTTCGCCCATGGAGTTGATTCTTTCCCCCTTGGCGGTTCAAGGTGTGCGGTACAAGACGGAGGACATGAAGCTGGTCGCCCATCTCATCTCCACCAGCACCATTCTGGCGGTGCGCAGCAACCTGGGCGTGAACAGCGTCAGCGAACTGATTGCCCTGGCCAAGAAGCCCAACGGCAGGACCCTGTCCTACGGCAGTGTGGGCACCGGCTCGCTCTACCACCTCATCGGTGAAAAACTCTCGCAGGATGCGCGCATCCCGCTGACCCATGTGCCCTACCGCGGCATCGCACCGGTCATGACCGACTTGATGGGTGGTCAGATCGACATGGCCTTCCTGCCCATGGCCGGCACGATCATGCAGGCGGTCAACGAAGGCAGGATGCGTGGCCTGGGCGTGACCGCCAAGCAGCCCCATCCGCTCTTTAAGCAGTACCCGGCTCTGGCCGTGATGCCCGGCCTGGAAGCCATGGAATTCGAGGTGTGGGCCGGTGTTCAGGTGCACAAGGACACACCCGATGCCGTGGTTCAGCGTTTGAACCAGGCCTTTTACACGGCCTTGCAGAACCCGGATGTTCGCAAGTCCCTCGAAGCTGCTGGCAACAACGTCATGAGCCCGCGCAACCCCGCTGATCTAGCCAACCTGTTCCAGCAGGAGACCGCGCGTTACCGCGCCATCGCCAAGAGCATCAACCTGCAAGCCCAGGCGGCCCAGTGAAGACCCTTCAGCGCCATGCGCTTCACTTGATACGATGAGGCCCAGCCTTTAAACTATCACGCATTGATCGGGAGAGACCGGCCCCTGTAAAGGGCGCTGGCGCCGAAGGAGCAACCGCCCCGGAAACTCTCAGGCAAAAGGACCGATCAACACGCTTCACAACTCTGAAGAGCGGCCAGGATTCGTCTCCCGGCCCACCGCAGGAGCAAGCCATTCCCCCAGCGGGGTGGTGAATCTCTCAGGTTCCAAACAGAGGGGGTCATGTGCCCGCACACGGTGTGCGAGCCATGTCCATCTATGTTTGACGACCTGAAAGCGAGATTCACATGGCACACCTCATCGTCATCGGCGGCGGCATCACCGGCGTCACCAGCGCCTACAACCTGGCACGCCAAGGCCACCGCGTCACCCTGATCGAGAAGCACCGCTACGCGGGCATGGAAACCAGCCACGCCAACGGCGGGCAACTGTCCGCCTCCAACGCCGAGGTGTGGACACACCCCTCCACGCTCATCAAGGGCATCAAGTGGATGCTCAAGGCCGACGCGCCGCTGCTGGTGAACCCCAAGCCCAGCTGGCACAAGCTGAGCTGGTTTGTCGAGTTCATGGCCAACATCCCGAAGTACCGCGACAACACCGTGGCCACCGCCCGCCTGGCCGTGGCAGCGCGCGAGCACCTGTTCGGCTGGGCAGCGCAGGAAGGCATCGACTTCGACCTGAAGCAGCAAGGCATCCTGCACATCTACCGCGACAAGACCGGCTTTGACCACGCAGGCAAGGTCTCCGAGTTGCTGGCCGAGGGCGGCCTGCCGCGCCGTGCCGTCACGCCCGACGAAATGCGCACCATCGAGCCCACGCTCAAGGGACAGTATTACGGCGGCTATTTCACCGAGAGCGACAGCACCGGTGACATCCACAAGTTCACCCACGGCCTGAGCCTGGCCTGCGAACGCATGGGCGTGAAGCTGCGCACCGGCCAGAGCGTGACGCGTGTGAACAGCGACGGCCAGACCGCTCTGGTGACGCTGGCCAATGGCGAGGTGGTGAGCGGTGACGCGGTGGTGGTGTGCGCCGGTGTGCACAGCCGGGCGCTGGGCGCGCAGCTGGGCGACCGGCTCAACGTTTACCCGGTGAAGGGCTACTCCATCACCGTGATGCTGAACGACGAACAGAGCCAGGCGGCAGCGCCCCAGGTGAGCCTGCTGGACGACGAGACCAAGCTGGTGACGAGCCGCCTGGGCGCCGACCGCTTCCGCGTGGCCGGCACAGCCGAGTTCAACGGCTTCAACCTCGACATCCGCGCCGACCGCATCCGCCCGCTGGTGGACTGGGTGAACCAGTGCTTCCCCGGCGTGAGCACCCGCCGCGTGGAGCCCTGGGCCGGCCTGCGCCCCATGATGCCAAGCATGCTGCCGCGCGTGGGCGCCGGCAGACGCGCCAACGTGTTTTACAACACCGGCCACGGTCACCTGGGCTGGACGCTGTCGGCTATCACGGCGCACCAGCTGGCCGGGCATGTGGCACAGTGGGAGCAGCAGCAGCGCAATGTGCGCGTGGTCATGCCGGCACCGGCTGTCTGACCCAACAGGAGACGCCATGAGCCCCCGAAATCCCCACCTTGCATGCCCTTGCCGGCCCGGGCGGGCTGACGGCCAAAGGAGCTGAGCATGGCCGTTTCCGCATTCGACCTGTTCAAGATCGGCATCGGCCCCAGCAGCTCGCACACGGTGGGGCCCATGCGGGCCGCCCGCATGTTCGTGGCCGGTCTTCAGGCGAACAACCTGCTGCCGCAAGTAGCGCGCGTGCACTGCGGCCTGCACGGCTCGCTGGGCGCCACCGGCAAAGGCCACGGCAGCGACAAGGCGGTGCTGCTGGGTCTGTGCGGACACGACCCCGAAACCGTGCCCGTCGACTCGGTGGACGCCACGATTGCCTCTATCCGCAACACCAAGCGGATACAGCTGCTGGGTGTGCACACCGTGGACTGGAACGACCGCGAAGACCTGTCCTTCTTCCGCCAGCCCCTACCCTTCCATGCCAACGGCATGCGCCTGAGTGCCTGGGATGCCAGCGGTGCGCTGCTGGCCGAGCGCACCTACTACTCGGTGGGCGGCGGCTTTGTAGTCAGCGAAGAAGTGGCGGCCGACGGCAGCAAACAAAAGGCCATTGCGCCTGACGCCACCGAGCTTCCCATTCCGTTTCGCAGTGGCGACGAGCTGCTGCAACGATGCCAGGAACACGGTCTGTCCATTGCCGGTGTGATGCGGGCTAACGAGCACCACTGGCGCAGCGACAGCGAGGTGCGTGAAGGCCTGCTGCGCATCTGGGACGTGATGCAGGCCTGCGTGCGGCGCGGCTGCGCCGCCGAGGGCCTGCTGCCCGGCGCCTTCAAGGTGAAGCGCCGCGCACCCAGCCTTTACACCGACCTCACGAGCCACCCCGAGAAAGCCCTGACCGACCCGCTGGCCGTGCTCGACTGGGTGAACCTCTACGCCTTGGCCGTCAATGAGGAAAACGCCGCCGGGGGGCGGGTGGTCACGGCGCCCACCAACGGCGCAGCCGGTATCGTGCCCGCGGTGCTGCACTACTACCGGCGTTTCGTGCCCGGTGCACACGACGAGGGCGTGGTCGATTTCCTGCTCACCGCCGCGGCCATCGGCATCCTCTACAAAGAAAACGCCAGCATCAGCGGCGCCGAAGTGGGTTGCCAGGGCGAAGTGGGCGTGGCCTGCTCCATGGCGGCCGGCGCGCTCTGCGCCGTGCTCGGCGGCACGCCCGAGCAGGTGGAGAACGCGGCCGAGATCGGCATGGAACACCACCTGGGCCTCACCTGCGACCCGGTGGGCGGCCTGGTGCAGATTCCCTGCATCGAACGCAACGCCATCGCCTCGGTGAAAGCCATCAACGCTGCGCGCATGGCGCTGCGCGGCGACGGCACACACTTCGTCAGCCTCGACCAGGTCATCAAGACCATGCGCGAGACCGGCGCCGACATGAAGACCAAATACAAGGAAACGTCGCGCGGCGGGCTGGCGGTGAACATCGTTGAATGTTAGATGGCTCCCCCCGCGCCGCGCTGCGCGCGTCACCCCCCAGGGGGCGATGCCTGCGGCCGGGCTAAGCCCGTTCCGCGGCATCCTGGCTGGGTCACGCGCGCCGGCTGGAGCTTGGATCCCCCCGCGCCGCGCTGCGCGCGTCACCCCCCAAGGGGCGATGCCTGCGGCCGGGCGAAGCCCGATCCGCGGCATCCTTGCGGGGGCACGCGCGCCGACTGGCGTGTGGTTCGCCCTTGCTGTGCAGGTCGGGTGAACCACTTTCCCGTTCAGGCTGCGCTTGTCGAAGCCCTTTCGCTGGCCCAGGCTGCCCATCGCCGCCGGTTGCGCGGCAGGGCAATCGGCTAAGCTTTCGTGCTTCGCATTACCCCTGCCCGCATGACCACTGATTTTCGCGTACTGAGCCTCATCCCACCGATGACGCAGCTCAACACGCCCTACCCGTCCACCGCTTACCTCACGGGTTTTCTGCGCTCGCGCGGGTTTGACGCCGTGCAGGAAGACCTGGCGCTGGCGCTCGTGCTCAAGCTGTTCACGCCCGCCGGGCTGGAAGCCGTGCGCGGCCGTGCGCTGGCGCAGACTGAAGCACAGCGCTCGGGCAGCGTGCACGCGTTTCTGGACGGGTTCGCCGCCTACCGCAACACCATTGGCCCGGTCATGGCTTTCCTGCAAGGCCGCGACTCCACGTTGGCCCACCGCATCGCTGCGCGCGGCTTGCTGCCGGAAGGCCCTCGCTTTGCCGCACTGGATGCCTACGAAGACGACGGCAGCGGCGACCCGCTGGCCTGGGCCTTTGGCGCGCTCGGCGTGCAAGACAAAGCGCGGCACCTGTGCACGCTGTACCTGAACGATCTGGCCGACGTGCTGCGCGACGCGGTGGACGAGCGCTTTGAGTTTGTGCGCTACGCCGAATCGCTGGCCAGCAGCCAGCCCACGTTTGACCCGCTGGCCCACGCACTGGCCGCGCCGCCCACGCTGGTGGACGACCTGTTGCGCGACCTCACGCTGGCCGCCATCGCGCGGCACAAGCCGCAACTGGTGCTGCTTTCGGTGCCTTTCCCCGGCTCGGTCTACGCGGCTTTTCGCATCGCCCAGACGATCAAAGCCCACCACCCTGCCACCACCGTGGCGCTGGGCGGCGGTTTTGTGAACACCGAACTGCGCGAGTTGAGCGACCCGCGCGTGTTTGACTTCGTGGACTACGTGACCCTGGATTCGGGCGAACGTCCGCTGCTCTCGCTGATCGAGCACCTGCAAGGCCAGCGCGGGCGCCAGCGCTTGCAGCGCACCTTTGTGCTGGACAACGGCGCGGTGAAATACATCAACCTCACCGAGCCTGACATTCCCTTTGAAGACGTGGGTACGCCCACCTGGGACGGCCTGCCACTGGACAAATACCTGAGCCTGCTCGACATGCTCAACCCCATGCACCGGCTCTGGAGCGACGGGCGCTGGAACAAGCTCACCGTGGCGCACGGCTGCTACTGGAAAAAGTGCAGCTTTTGCGACGTGAGCCTGGACTACATTGGCCGTTACGAACCGGCCACGGCAGCAAAGCTGGCCGACCGCATCCAGCAGATCGTGGAAGAAACCGGCCAGACCGGCTTTCATTTCGTGGACGAGGCCGCGCCGCCCAAAGCACTGAAAGCGCTGGCCGAAGAGCTGATCCGGCGCCAGCTCAACATCTCGTGGTGGGGCAACATCCGGTTTGAAAAAACCTTCACGCCCGAGCTGGCCGAACTGCTGGCGCAAAGCGGCTGCAT